>CBIHRH010000531.1:0-4209 GCA_966212365.1 uncultured Emticicia sp.
TGTAAGCCTCAATATTTGTGAGATTTACCGTGACGCGGTAACTGCCAATTATTCAGAAGGTTACGAGACTTGTCAAAATATTTTTCGCTAATGAAAGTTTTGGAAGAATTTGCTGTGGGCAGAGTATTTCTTGTACATACGCGAACCTTTTAAGACACTATTAAAACAAGAAAGGAGATGCCAGTGGCATCCCCTTTCTTGTTTTAATAGTACTTATATTTTATAGCATTCGTTTGATAATCTCTTCTACCGAAACATGTTCTGCTTCCGCCTTAAAGTTTCTTACAACTCTATGACGTAGTACAGGTACAGCTATTGCTTTTACATCTTCAATATCAGGTGAATATTTGCCATTAATCAAGGCATTACATTTAGCGCCTAAAATCAGGTTTTGAGAGGCACGAGGACCTGCGCCCCATTCAAGATATTTATTGGTATCAACCGAAGCCATTTCTGTATTCGGCCGAGTTTTATGTACCAGACTTACCGCATATTCTACTACATTATCAGCTACCGGAACACGGCGAACCAAATGCTGGAAATAGAGAATCTGATCACCTGTCAATACCTTGCTTACAGTCTTTTTATTATCAGAGGTTGTGTTTTTTACAATATCCAACTCTTGTTTGTAAGATGGATAATCCAGATTCACCATAAACATAAAACGATCAAGCTGGGCTTCCGGTAACGGGTAAGTACCCTCCTGCTCGATTGGGTTTTGTGTAGCTAATACGAAAAATGGGCGACCGATATTATGTTTTTGTCCTGCTACTGTTACTGCATATTCCTGCATAGCCTCTAAAAGCGCAGATTGCGTCTTAGGAGGGGTACGGTTAATCTCATCGGCAAGAATGATATTAGCAAATACAGGGCCTTTGATAAATCTGAAATTACGTTCATTATCTAAAGTTTCTGAACCCAGAATATCCGAAGGCATTAAGTCAGGTGTAAACTGAATACGATTAAAGTCCAGATCTAAAGCCGAAGCAATCGTTTGAATCAGGAGCGTTTTTGCAAGACCAGGCACCCCGACTAAAAGACAGTGGCCCTGGGTAAAAATAGCTGTTAGTAATAAACGAACCGTTTCATCTTGCCCAACGATAACTTGTCCGATTTCATTTCTTAAATTGTTAAAGGCAACTTTAAGGGCATCTGCTGCTTCTACGTCTGAATTAAATTGAACTTTGCTCATTAATGTATGGTATGGGTGAATTGTTTATAGATGAATCTCTGCTAGTTATCGGTTCGTATCTGCCCGAAAATATTACAGGATTCAAACTCAGGGTCAATTTTTATATAAACATCAGCAATAGCCTTTTTAAACCATTTTTCTATCTCTTTGCTTCGTTTTTCCATCATAGCAAAGTCTTTTATTTTCTCATAATCGTCTTTCAGATTAGCGATATGAGGGGCATATTTCGTCTTGTAATAAATGATTCTTGCGCCTGTTTTACCGTCTTCGGTTCTATAAGGCATGGGTGCAGTAATCGTGCCAACTTTCATACTGTCAATAGTGAAGTAAAGGGTCGGATCCATCGATTGGTCTAGAGGCAATTTAGAGGCGCCTGTCTGAGGGTCAGACAGCATTCCGCCTGCATCCTGAGTTTGTTTATCATCTGAAAAATCCTTGGCGGCTTTTTCAAATTTGATACTATCACGTACAATTTCTTTACGCAGACTATCTAAAAATCTGGTAGGTTCACCTAAATCTAAACGGTTATAGTCAGGACGCAAAAGAATATGTCTGGCATGATATTCCTGTCCACGGATTTCCAGTGTCTGAATCAAGTGCAAGCCGAAATCAGATTCTACTACATCAGTCATTTCATTTGGTTTCAACTTCATAGCTGCTGCTTCGAACTGCGGTACCATTTGCCCTCTCTTAGACCAACCTAAATCACCACCATACTGACGTGAGCCTGGGTCTTCTGAATATTCTTTAGCTAAATCTTCAAACTTTTCACCTGCTAATATACGTTTCTTATAATCTAATAAACGCTCTGATAATTCCTCCTTCTGCGCTTTCGTTACTTTTGCATATCGCACAATATGCGCAATCTGTACTTCGGCTGGTATCTCAGGGATACTATCTTTAGGAATCTGATTGAAGAATTTTTTCACTTCATTTGGCGTCACTTTCAGGTTCTTGGTAATCTCTCCCTGCATCTTTTGAGCAGTTAATTGCTCTCTTACCTGTGAACGCACCTCACTTTTCAGGGTTTCTAACGACTTACCAAACTGATCGATAATATTCTTTTCATTTCCATATAGCTGAACCATCTGTTGCATACGAGCCGTTAGCTGATCATCAACCGTCTTTTCATCTACAATCACCGAGTCTATTTCAGCTTTAGCCACCAATAGTTTGTTTACTACTAAACTCTCTAATGCCTGACATTTGCTAACAGGTTGCTGCTGTTGTGCCGAACGAAGATACCATTGTTCTACTTCTGAGCGAAGCACAATATAGTTATCTACCTTTGCTATAATCCGGTCAATATTAATAGGCTTAGGTGTTTCCTGAGAAAATGCCAATATGGGTAGGCAAATCAATAAAACTAATTTCTTTAACATATAATTGGTTCGTGCTTGGTTCTTTTTTATAACTTATTGTTTTCTTGCCCCTAAGGCTTTATCTAATTCTTCTTTATTTACTTTAATCGGATATTTTGCTTCCAGTTCCTGATTCAGTTGCCTTTCCAGTTGTTTCTGATAATCAACTAGTACTTGCCCACGTGCTTCACGTAAGGTTTTAAAGCGGGCAGGTTCAATTCTTTCAACACTGAGTTCAATATACTTGCCGTCTTTTATTATTGACTGACTTCCTGTCTCCCATTTAAAAGCGTCAACATATTTATTATCTCCTTTCTTAAAATAGCCGTCCTCAATGGTTACTGAATTGGCCTCTTTACGATTAAAGCGCTTCTCAACATCTTTCTTGGAATTACTGTAAAAGACAAACGTTACCCTCTGGTTCTTAGTCCAGTCAAATCTGTCGGCACGTTTGGTCTTGGCATAATCATTTTCAATAATTCGCTCAATAGGCAACCCATTAGATACCAGAAAATTCTTTACCTTCTCAATACGTTCGGCCGAATTAGTGGCATTCTCGCTTTGGTCTGCATGCCCACCCACTTCTACAATATAGCCTTTATTACTGCGCATAATTTCCAGTAAAGTTACCAGAGCCTTCTTGTGCTCAGAGGTTAAATCACTGGCAAACTTATCATAATACAAAGGTGTGCGCATCGTGCTATTAAGCGGATACGGGCTTCCTTTCTTGAAAATATCTTTTACCTGTCCCAAAGTTTTAGCATCTTTCGCAACCACAAGGCTTCCAAAAACTCTTTCGGGCATCCGATAATTTGCTTTATTTTTTTCGTAATACGCTCTTTGTCCTAAAGTATCTCCAACTGATTTTTCATAAACCAAGTTATTCAACAATTCCGATTTCAGCAAGCTGGTCGTGTATTCATTCATCAACAATCTGAAATCAGGGTTGATTTCAGTCAGATGTGTTTCTGCATAGTCTCTTACATTTTTATCGACAAACTTCTTGTAAAAACTACGCATCCAAACTACTGACGAATAGCCAGTTGGTACCCGTTCAACCAATTGCCTTTCCATTACATAATCGAAAAAAGCTTTGGCTTTGATTTCATTTTTGCCAATCGAAAAGATTGTGCTATTTGTAATTGGACCATTTAAGGCATATCCCCATTTTTTCTTGATTAAATTAGTATCTGCTGACTCAATGGCTCTTTTCACAATATCAGGATATTCAACAAACTGCATATCTTTTTTTAAACGGTTCAGGGCATTCTCTTTTACCAGCTCCCCTCTTGAATCGGTTACAACTTTCTCTTTTAATTTAGGTAATAGTTTTTCATAGGGCTCTAACGGAATTTTCTTGGCTAATCTGATGATATGCCAACCTGCCGACGTACGAACAGGTTTTGAAAACTCTCCCACTTTCAGCGCAAAAGCAGCTTGTTCAAAAGCTGTTTCTTCACGAGTTCCTATACCAAATATGGGAAGATAGCCTTGGGTGTTCTTGGTCTTATAATCGTCAGAATACTTCTCACATAAAACTTCAAATACAGCACCTTTTGTTAAGGCTGTATAAATAGAATCTATCTGAAATTTTGCTCTGCTGAGTGAATCATTTGAATTAGGTGGAACTGCCTTTAAAATATGTTGCACCCATAC
>CBIHRH010000532.1:0-4194 GCA_966212365.1 uncultured Emticicia sp.
CACCTCGCCCGGCAAAGAAGACTTCAATAAGTTCAGGGCTTTACGTGGTAAAATCATCGAAGTATTATTCGGTGATTTTACGTCTTCACGACGGTAGCGAATCAAACGGTGACCATCGGTAGCTACAAAAGTAGTAGCAGTATCTGATGCCTGTACAAACACACCTGTCATGGCAGGGCGTAAATCGTCTGTACTGGTAGCAAAAATCGTATTGGCAATAGCAGAGGCTAATGTATCTGAATCCATTTCAATGCTGAAATTACGATTCACCTGCGGTACACGTGGAAAATCCATCGGATTCTCACCTGCCAGTTTATAACGACCATTAGCTGTTACTAACTCAGTTCCGAAAGTTTCTTCATCAACATTAATCTGTACCGGTTGCTCAGGTAAACTACGGAGTGTATCTAATAATAAGCGGGCAGGCACGGCAAAAGAACCCTTATCACGTGAATCGACCTCAAATTCAGTAATCATAACTGTCTGCATATCAGAAGCTGTCACAGTCAGATTACCTTTATCTAATTGAAACAAAAAGTTTTCAAGAATCGGAACGATAGGGTTACTGGCAATCACACCATTGATGGTAGAAAGATGTTTAAGCAGGGCGGATGACGAAACGACAAACTTCATGTGTATATGAGATTTCTTGTAAATACCTGAGTAATAAGCACTTACCCTCAAAATACTTGTTGATGGTTTTGACAGAGGATAAGTCAGCAAAAATAGCAAAAAATCTCTTGTTTTCCAAGTAGAAAACAACAAAAAGCTTGCTGATATTTCAACCTGCCAGCCGCGAATTTAAGTCAAAATCAGATGGTATTCAAGCTCCTTTGTACCCATGTTTTGGCCAGCAAAGCGAGCTTGACAGTATCCGGCACCCGAATACGTTCCTGCTGAATCTGAGCCACCGAAATTCTTTTTATTCGTTCGAATAATTTGAGATAATAACAATAGGCCAGATATACTCCTTTTCTCGCCCCATCCGGCAATCCAAGTATACCCATATAGGCATTATCAAAATCTTTCTGAATATCTGCCTCTATCTGCTTTTTACCATTTACAGAGAAATTATTGAAATCAACATTGGGGAAATAAACCCTGCCCCTTTCGGAGAAATCACTTTGTATATCTCTCAGAAAATTCACTTTCTGAAAAGCCGCACCCAGGCTTTGTGCATAGGTTTTCAGTTTATCAAAAAGCGCTTCGTCTCCCTCACAAAAAACCCTCAGACACATCAGTCCCACCACCTCTGCCGAGCCATAGATATATTTATCGTAGGCATTTCTGTCATATACCTTATTCTCCAGATCCATTGTCATGCTTTCGAGAAATGCCGCTATCAGTTCTCTTTCAATATTGTATTGCTTCACCACTTTTTGAAACGAATGCAAGACCGGATTCAGACTGATGCCCTCATCCATAGCCCGATAAGTTTCTTCACCATATCGGCTGAGCAAGGTCTTTTTATCGAAATCATGAAAAGTATCCACAATTTCGTCGGCATACCTCACAAAGCCATAAATCCCGTAAATCGGATCATGGAATCTGCGGTCGAGCGTCTGTATCCCTAAGGTAAAAGAGGTACTATAACTTCTGGTAATCAGCTTACTACAACCGAAAGTAGTTTTTTCAAACAAATCGAACATTCCTTATTCATTTTTAATGGTGGGGTAATTTATTCGAGCATGTTTATCAGACCTGTTAAAATAAATGTTCTTAAGAAATTTCGAATTTGCTAGAGACAAGGCAATGCCTTGTCTCTACATCCACGAATCTTTAATAATTTAGACAACACTTATTTTTTGAATCTTAACAACCCTGCTCTAAGCAATCGTTATTTCTTTCTTTACTTTTCCATACTCTTTTATCACCTGATTGGCTACTATCAGCCCCGAAATCAATGAGGGAGGCACTCCCGGTCCAGGCACCGTCAACTGGCCTGTGTAGTAAAGATTTTTAACTTTTTTGTTCTTTAAACTTGGCTTCAGAAATGCTGTCTGCATCAAGGTATTAGCCAAACCATAAGCATTTCCTCGAAACGAATGATAGTCATTCTTAAAGTCGCTAACAGCAAAACTCCTTTTGTACACCACATGTTTTCTGATACTGTGCCCCACATAATTTTCCAGACGTTCCATTACTATTTCATAATATTTTTCACGTACTTCTTCTCCATCGGCTAAATCCGGGGCGATAGGTATCAGAATAAAAAGATTTTCGGCACCCAGCGGCGCTACGCTCTTATCTGTCTTTGAGGGTGCCGATACATAAAATAGTGGTTTTGAAGGCCATTGTGGATGAGTATAGATTTCGTCGGCATGCACATCGAAATCCTCATCGAAAAACAAATTATGATGTATCAGTTTATCTACTTTGCAATCAACACCTATATAGAACAATAAAGACGATGGTGCCATAGTACGTCTCTGCCAATAGCTTTCGTTATAATTTCTATATGCCTCATCAAGCAACTGGCTTTCAATATGGTGATAATCTGCTCCACCAATCACAATGTCTACTTCGTATTCACCATTAGCCGTGGTTACTTTCTTCGCCATTTTCTTCTCAACTACAATGTGTTTCACGGCTTCGTTAAGTCGGATGTTCACCCCTTTTTCTTCTGCCAACTGCACCATAGCTTTTACTATCTCATGCATACCCCCCATCGGATACCAGGTTCCTAAAGCTATTTCTGCATAGTTCATTAAACTATATAACGCTGGCGTATCTTCGGGTGTAGCCCCTAAAAACAGAATCGGAAACTCCATTAATTGAAGAAGCCTTCTGTTTGAGAAAAACTTTCGGATATATCTGCCAAATGAAGCAAACAAATCCAAGCTTAATGCCTTTGATACCAGTCGATAATCAAAAAACTCGGTAATTGATAAGCTTGGTTTCCAGACAAACTCACCTATGCCTACCTCATATTTGTATTTCGATTCTTCTAAAAATGCTTCTAATCTTTTACTACTTCCTTTTTCTATGGTTTCAAACAATGCTTTCAATTCTTCCAGATTTGCAGGCAAATCAACGGTTTCTTTCTCATTAAAAATAACTTTATAAGAGGGATTCAATCTTACCAGCTCATAGTAATCACTTACTTTTCTCCCAAATTCGGCAAAATATCTTTCAAATACATCAGGCATCCAGTACCAGCTTGGCCCCATATCGAATGTAAAACCTTCTGCCTCAAAAACTCTGGCTCGTCCTCCAGCCATTTCGTTTTTTTCCAGAATTGTCACGTCATACCCTGCGTCTGCCAATTTGGTTGCTGCCGAGAGCCCTGCAAAACCTGCTCCTATAACTATAGCTTTACTCATATATCCTTAAAAAGACAGTCTTCCTACTTTCTAAATTGTACAAACTTTATTTGTTTAATTTTGTTTAAAAAAAGTTAAACAAAATTAAAATAATTTCTGATGCCAATGAAATTTACGTTAAGATGCCAAAAGTAGATTCAAATATAAGGGTGTTAAGATTTAAATCTCAACAAATAAAATTGGCGACATAAGATTATCTGTAAGTCAGGCAGAAAAAAAGGGCAGAAAAATCCTTTCCTACCCTTTTGTACACTCTCATTTATTTAAATTAAACAGTATCTGTTTCTTCTTCGTACGAATCTTCATCAGTATTATAAGTCTTTGGCACCGACTGCTGATTATTCTCTAAACGATTATTATAGTAGCGGTCATTATCGTTATACCGACGGTTTCTATCTTCATTATAATATCTCCTATCTCTGTCATCATATCTTCTGTCCCGGGTATCATACTCATCTCTATATCTTCTATCATCGTAATATCTGCGGTCTCTGTCACGGTAATAGTTATCATCGCTCCAACGATGGCAGCGGTCATTACAATCATAACCACGGCGGTGATAATGACGCCATCCCATTCCTCCGCCAATAATAATTGGTGGTGGAGCAACATATACTCTTGGGCGATACCCCCATGAAAAACCTATAACTGGTGGTGGTACGACAATGCGGGGTGCATAGAAACGGGGAACAGCGATTCGCGGTACAACTCTTACATAAGGACGAGGCGGAACGTATCGATACCGGTATCCACGGCGTTGAGCGTTGGTTTCGGTAACGAAAAGCATGCAAAACAAAACAAGAATGGCAAAGGCGTTACGTTTCATAGTATTGTTCATTTTTGTTAATGATGCGTTTAAGTAGGCAAAGGT
>CBIHRH010000533.1:0-4186 GCA_966212365.1 uncultured Emticicia sp.
CAAAGAAGCTTTTGAAAAACTAGGTATCAGCCAATATGCCGAGTTTATCCATTTTGGTCTTACTTCTCAGGATATTAATAATACGGCTATTCCTCTTTCATTAAAAGAAGCAGTTGATAACAACGTATTGCCTGTTTTCGCACAGATTTTAGATAAACTTCATGCTTTGGCCGACCAATGGAAAGATATTTCTCTTTTGGCACATACGCACGGCCAACCAGCTTCACCTACGCGTTTAGGTAAAGAAATACTGGTTTTTTGTGAGCGTATCGAAAAACAGATTGAATTATTAAAGACTATTCCATATTCTGCCAAGTTTGGTGGCGCTACTGGTAATTTTAATGCGCATCATGTAGCTTATTCTCAAATAGATTGGGTTACCTTTGGAAATACTTTTGTGAATGAGCAATTGGGCTTATACCGTAGCCAGAAAACCACGCAGATTGAGCATTATGATATGTTGGCCGCTTTGAGCGATAATATCAAACGTATCAATAATATCCTGATTGATTTCTCGCGTGATGTCTGGACTTACGTATCGATGAGTTATTTCAAGCAGAAAATCAAAGCAGGTGAAATTGGTTCTTCGGCTATGCCACATAAAGTAAACCCGATTGATTTTGAAAATGCAGAAGGAAACCTGGGTGTTGCTAATGCCTTATTTGAGCATTTCTCAGCCAAATTACCTATCTCACGTTTGCAAAGAGACTTGACAGATTCTACTGTTCTAAGAAACTTAGGTGTACCGGTGGCACATACAGTCATTGCATCGAAATCTTTACTGAAAGGATTAGATAAATTAGAGTTAAATAAAGAAGCTATCGACCACCATCTGGAAGAAAACTGGGCGGTAGTAGCAGAGGGGATACAGACTATTCTGAGAAGAGAGGGTTTTCCGAAACCTTATGAGGCGCTTAAATCGCTGACTCGTACTAACGAGAAAATTACAGAAAAGAAAATAAAGGAGTTTATCGATACATTAGACGTAGGCGAAAAAGTAAAATATGAGCTTCGTCGTATTACTCCGTTTAATTATACAGGTATTTAATAATACCGGGTATTTAAGTTACAACCTCATCTTTCTTCCCTTTACCAGTAGCAGCATGAGCAATCGTGTTGCTACATTTTTTATATACTCATTTCCTTGCAAATCAGGTAATCTATCATCATTTTTGTAGTTTGTACTACCGCCAAAGTCTAAGCCATGATACAGATAAGAAAAGTTTCTCCCAAACATCCTACTGGCAGGGCTTCATATTTTGTTAACATGAAAGTATCTACCCAACAACCGTTTGAAATTGTCTATTCATTGTTCGAACATGAATATTTAGGCTTTTTATTCGAAGCTTTTATTGTTCAACTCAATGGAAAGGGCGAACTTACACTACTTAATCAGAACGTTTCCTCAAAAAATATCCGGGAATTCTCCGAACGTTTAGACACTACGGATTTTGAATTGGTGAAACTCATTGACGCCATTCAGCAGGAAACGGTACTCAAAAAATTTAATCAAAGAAAAATAAGCACACTGGATTTTTTCCTGAAAGTATTTGATGCCGATAAAGGCGACAAACTCTTACAGGAGACAATCCATAGCTATATGGAGAAACATCGTGCCCAGATTCTAGATAAACTGCTCAATAAGCAGGTATTTATTATGGGTACCGATGGCGAACCAACCTGGAAGTCGGTGAAGATGATACAGGAGGGCGCAAGGGTCTTTTTTAATTTTATCCGCAACGAAGAAAATACCCATTATTTCCCAACCATTAAATGTGGAGATGAAAGAGTGCAGTTTCAATTCAAAAACGCCAGTGTCTTATGTGAAGAGCCTGCCTGGCTATTGATTGATAATAAGCTGTATCACTTTGAAAAAAATGTAGATGGGAAGAAACTACGCCCATTTCTGAACAAGAATCATATTGTCATCCCACGCAATATTGAGGAGACTTATTATCAGAAATTCATTGCTCCACTCATTGCCCAGTTTGATGTATTTGCCCAAGGCTTTGAAATTCGGTTTGAAAAACATACTTCAAGACCAATTTTAACTATTGCCGAAGTAGTCAATAGCAATCAGAAGGTAATGGCAACGATGTTCGAACAGGACGAGGAAGAAAAAGAAGAGAAAGAGAGTAAAATAGTTTTTGATCTGGCCTTTCAATATGGCAAATACACATTCCGTTTCGATAGTTTTTCGGCAGAGGCTTATGTGAATGTAGAGAAGAATGGCAACGACTGGATTTTCCATAAAGTAAAGCGTGATTTAGTGTATGAACGCTATCAGATAAACCTGTTAAAAGAGTGGGGCTTAGATCTGCGTCAAGGTAGATTATCATTCTCCAAAGCACAAGCGTTTTCATGGTTGCAAAGTCATGCTAATTTATTAGAAAGTAACAATTTCGAGGTTAGGCAGGAAGAAAATAGTCTGAGTCAGAAGCAGTATTTCTTAGGGTATTCGGCCATAGAAATAAAGATTGAAGAAAAGAACGACTGGTTTGATATTCAGGCAAAAGTACGTTTCGGCGATTATGAAATACCTTTTCTGAAACTCCGCAACCTGATTATGGCTAACAAGCGTGAGTTTACCTTGCCGAATGGACAAATTGCGGTGATTCCCGAAGAATGGTTTACACGTTATTCAGAGCTTTTCAGTTTTGTAGAAAAGACGGTTGATGATGATATTATCCTCAAAAAACATCATCTGGTTTTAGTACAGGATTTGACCAACGAGGGCTTAGCTCACTCGGTTATTACCCGGAAACTCGAAAAACTCAGGGATTTTGAGAAAATCAATCAATATCCAACGCCACAGGGCCTGTTAGCCACGCTGCGCCCTTATCAAAAAGCCGGATATGACTGGCTAAGATTCTTATCTGAATATAAATTAGGTGGTTGTCTGGCTGATGATATGGGTTTGGGAAAGACCATTCAAACGCTGGCATTCTTACAATCGCAAAAGGAATTGGGCCTTGCCCATAACCCAAGCTTGTTGATTATGCCAACCTCATTGGTTTATAACTGGCTAAAGGAGATTGAAAAGTTTGCTCCTGACCTGAAAACCTTTGTATACACAGGCACTTATCGCGAAAAGAACACCGAGCAATTTGATAACTATGATTTGATTCTGACTTCTTACGGGATTGTCAGAATAGATATAGATTTCATTAAGGATTATCGTTTTCACTATGTAATCCTGGATGAATCGCAATCTATTAAGAATCCGTCTTCTAATATTTCCAGAGCAGTCATGCAATTGAATAGTGCTAATCGTCTGATTCTGACAGGTACGCCTTTAGAGAATAGTACAATGGATTTATGGACACAAATGACTTTCATTAATCCTGGACTTTTGGGTACGCAAAGTTTTTTCAAAAACGAATATCAGATACCCATTGAAAAACATCAGGATGAAAAACAGACTAAGCATTTATATAGCCTCATAAAGCCTTTCATGCTTCGCAGGCATAAGTCGCAGGTAGCTACTGAATTGCCACCAAAAGTAGAAAGTGTACACTACTGTGATATGACCGAAGAGCAGGAAAAGACCTACGAAGAAGCTAAATCTTATTATCGAAATATTATTTTAGAGCAGATAGAACAAGATGGTCTGGCTAAATCGCAGATGGTGGTATTACAAGGCTTAACCAAACTCCGACAGTTGGCCAATAATCCTGTCATGATTGATGAGGGTTATGAGGGTAATTCAGGTAAGGATGAAGAGGTTTTCCAGAAATTAGAGACAATTATTGAAGAAGACCATAAGGTTCTGGTTTTCAGTCAGTTTGTAAAGCACCTGGCGATTTTCAGACATTATCTGGATGAAAACAATATCCCTTATTGCTATTTAGATGGGTCAACAATTAACCGACAAGACCAGGTTGACCGTTTTCAGAATGATAAAACAATCAAGATATTTCTGATTTCATTAAAAGCAGGAGGCTTAGGACTTAATCTGACAGCCGCCGAATATGTTTTCCTACTAGACCCATGGTGGAATCCGGCCATTGAAGCACAAGCCGTTGACCGGGCTCATAGAATAGGTCAGCAGAATACCGTTTTTACCTATAAGTTTATCACCCGTAATTCGGTAGAAGAAAAGATTCTGGCCTTACAACAAAACAAAAGGAAGCTATTCGATAATCTGATTACTACCGAGGAGACATTTGTAAAATCATTGTCGAAA
>CBIHRH010000534.1:0-4183 GCA_966212365.1 uncultured Emticicia sp.
GGCTTGTCAGGATATTATCCGTACGGTTTTTTAAATTAGCATTGCCATCATATGTAGTCTTGAACGTTGCATCACTATAGTATTTTTCAGCCAGTATCCCCTGCAGATTCTCAAAGTCTTCTGTAAATAAACGGGTAACACTATAAGCATACGGTTGTCTTCTCTTCACAGAGTCTATGGCTGTTTTCCATTTCTGGTTGTGCATATACCAGTTGCTGACATAAACCTCATTTTTGATTTTGGTCAGATTACTTATTTCCGGATAATACGTATTGAAAAGATTGTCTTTATACAACAAAGGCACTATCGAATTCAGGTAATAAGAATCTGTCAACCTTGCCTGAGCCTGTAGCATTTTGCCACCGCTATAAGCGTTTCCAACTGTTTCGGCCGCATCAAATGGCTCGCCATAATTGGCTTTTGAATTGAGCAGAACCACATCCTTAGTCAGGTTTTTAGTACCCTTATAGGCAGTTGTCCATTCATTATTGGCACTATTAAGCTTGGCTTGCAGTGTTTTATACTTACTGGTACCAAACTCATAGGTCAATAAGGTTACACTGCTGTCTTTGCCGCTAACCGGCCAGTAATTAAACTGAACATTATAGTGCTTATTGGTATCTAAAGCCGCCGGAATTGTATAACTGATGGTATTAGCTGTACAGGTAAATGGCACCTCGATTTTCACGCCACTTGTACTCACAAATCTGGCTACTTTTTTGTAAGTCGAAGAAGTAATGGCTGCAATAAGAGGTTGGTCTCTTTTCAGTTTTATTAACCCGGCCGAACTCTCCTCTTTATAGAAATATTCCTGCCCGATAACCGGATATGTATAAGCGATATTATTAGACGGGATCTTAGGGTCGTCTTCCCCTGTAGTAAAGGTAACGGTTCTGATGTCTTTTAAGTCTACCCTTCCACCATCAGGTACGGCAGTCCAGACATTATTCAGGTTGACATCCTGCTCAAGCACTACTTCTACTTTAAACGTATAATCGCTTTTCTTGGTAAGCAAGGCGGTAGGCACAATAGTCATTACTTCTCTTTGCGTGCTCCAGGTAGTATCAAAGGCAACAGCCGTTGTGCCTTTTTTCAGACTAACTTCTTTTACTTTTAGTCTGTATAGTTTTCTATTACCACTTGCATCGACTAACTCATACGGTCTACCGATTGCCCCATTGAAAGTAATAGTAGGAGTTACAAAAACACTCTGGATATTTTTATAAACTGTGGCTACCGGATTTGTCATAGTCTTAACAATCAATTTTCCGGTAGTGTCTTGTTTATAACTACCATCCGGGAACGTCTCATAAGTATACTTATAATCTGTTTCGGTATAGTCGGGCATTTCTACAGGCGTATATGACAATACTAATGGCGTAGCCAGGTCATTGACACTTGCTTCCCGGGTTGACCGGGTTGCAATTCTCGACGAAGAATTTGAACCGCCATTGGTGTCATCATCTGCTTCATTAGGTGGGGTAGTAACCATTATTGTATTACCACACTCTTCGCCAATGGCCATCTTGATATTAAAGTTTCCTCTCACAGCTCCGCCCAACACGCTGTATCGACCCACCACATTTCCTCTGAACCATGCCGGATTTGGTAGCCCTACCTGCAATAGCACCCCGGCTCCTGCACTTAAAATGGAGAAGTTTTTCTTGATAAATCCAACTTTAACAGTTATGCCCACTTCGCCTGTTACATAAGCATACGCCTGGCCTCTGGCATACCAGCCGTCAATACCCGTACAATTATGGTTGCCTTTGCTCAGCATGGCATCGAAGCCAAGCCCGGCATCAAGGCGGGCATAAAATATAGCGGCTCTTAAATCGCCGGTTGAAACGCTCAGTGAAGCACCAAAGGCCACACCTCTTCCTGTGCTTACCTCTGCATCATTGCGTGAGTTGATTGGCGCAGCAGAATAGCCAGAACCCAACAGGCTTATCATTTGTGGTGGTGGCGGTGGCATAGGTGGTATACGGTGCCCTACCATAAAGTATGCTGTTGCCATAGCTTTGGCTATACCCAGATTAAATTTAACGCCAACTCTATCATATGGATTTCCGGCATGGATGTACCATTCTTTAGGATCAAAGTGCATCACAAACCATCCGGCTTTTCCGTGGCTTCCTACACCTGCCATTACCGGAGCAGCATTAATATACACTTCGCCTTCGCCATGAAGTTCATCTTTTTCGGCCTGATATAATAACGATACTTTTAAGCTGATTTGCCCTTCTTGCGAGGTACCAGCGCTAGTGGTATTAAACTCTGAATTGGCTTTTTCAATTAGTTTACTTTTGCTTAATACCTGAATACCCGGCAAACTGGCCGCCTGATTAGCTACTGTAGTAAACTTCTCACCAATCTTATTCAGGAGGTTTCCTCCATCAAGTCCTTTAAATTTAGCCGCCAGGGTAGCATTACCAAATAGCCCTATAGTATTAATTCCCCAGTGCTGATTAAAGGTAATTTCCAGCCCTACAAGTCCTTTAAATGATTCTACCTTTGGTAGCTTCATACCGGTTACTACTTTAAACCCTAATTTAATATCTTTATTTATCTGATACTTCACGGGTTGTCCGAAAGTAGTAGAAGTAACTACCGCCTCTTCTCCGGTACCTGCCGGATACATGTGATGGTAGAGCCCTCCACCTATACCTCGTAGTTCCACAGGGCCTAGTTGTACCAGTTTCACATCGAGAAATGCCTCTACAATCCAGTATCTGAGCCCGTCGCCATTGGCTTCTTTTTTATTACCAAACATAGCCAGGCAGGCGCCCAATAACTCTTTGGTCCCTTTTTCAGTTTTACTAAATTGTATCACTGCTTTAAACCCTTTACCTCTGATACCATCGTTATAAGGTTCAAGTTCGCCTACCAGTGTATATTTACCAATCGTAGCATTTAATCCCGAAGGGGTCATCGTCATGTTATCAAATTGCCATCGGTGAATCCCATTCGTTTCTAAATACATGGAGGCTTTAATTTTAAAAATAGATTTGACACTAAAGCCTGAAGGCTCACTTTCGGTGGTAGGGTTAGTTGCTTCATCACCACTTGGATTGCTACCCGTTTCTGTTGTACCTTTACTTTCGCCCATCATGTTCATGCTCATACCACCTTCTAGTGAAATAGAAGGAAGCCCTCCGCTCTGAGTGATTCTTACACTAAAATTATCAATACTAACAGGAAAATTGGCAACCTCCGACCGACGGTTATATCCTGCATATTTAAGTTTAATAAAAGGAGCAACGGTTGTCAGTTCCAGCTCCTGAAAAGTGACTTGTTGCTTGGTTTTCAGACTATCCACAGGGGCTGAGCTTCCATCTTTCTGTATTTCTTTGGCATCAATCACAAAGTATCCAGTCAGGGAGGCTTTGGGTAGAAAAACGTGATCTTTCACAGCTAATTCTACAAAAGATTGCGGAGCAAGAACGGCTTTCGCTTTAAATATACTAAAGTCTATCTCTTCTAATGGATTTACCTTTAAAGAGTAATTTCCTCTGAAATCAATAGTAGCCGTATAAACATAGTTTCTAGTAGTGTCGTTTTTTGACACAGGCAACATAATCTTACCCCCGAATTTTCCGCCAATCAGTTTTGAGCGTTCGAAAGTAAGATGGAAGCTATTTAATGACATGCGCCAGGCATTATTATCGTTGGTTTTGCCCTTGTCAAGGCCATAACTGTTTATACTTGCGCCTATATTACAGCTGACGCCTTCTTCATCTATAATCAATTTGTTTACATCAATGGCCACGCGGTTACTTACTCCATCTTTTTTAAACTCCTTAGGCAGATAAAGCTTGAATGAGTTCAGACCAAAGCCTTTCCAGGCACCTGCCCCCTCTTCTTCCGGAAATTTCCCTAAGTATTCATCCAGCATCGTAATACCCGTATAGTTTTTCTGAGCGCTGGCATCGAAAAACATATTATCTACCTCAAATGCCCAGTTATCATGCCCGGTGATAGTAAATGGCGTTTCAAACGTCATTTTACCTAATATATCATTCAGATTTGTCTGCCCTTCTATACGCATATGGGCAGTTACTTCTCCGGCTTTGGTCTCTAATGAGGTTTTATCAAGCGGGAGTAATACTTTGCGGTCAAAAATAGCATCTGCAGTGATGGCTGCTTCTCTGAAACCATTACAATCGATAATGGCATAGGTACG
>CBIHRH010000535.1:0-4182 GCA_966212365.1 uncultured Emticicia sp.
CACTGTGTGCATTGATCTTTGCCTTGCTCTTCTGAAATAACCAATTTTATACAACTCATTTCAGATAAATGAGAACCCGGGGAGTATAATCTTATAGAAGATATTCCTCATGGTTTTAGAAAATGGCCAGGGCTTGAATTTTTCAGTTTTAATAAAATCATTGAAAAGACTTTTACGTTTTCTAAAGGTAGAATTTCAGTTGCTTTCACCTATATCCAATACCACTACACCTGATGCTAAAAAATAAAGCTAAAAAAGAACTTTGTTATGATTAGAGCAATAGCATTAGATAATGATTTCTCTTCATTAGAACGTATCGCTGAATTTTGTAAAGCAATAGATTTTATTGATTTACAAAAAGTTTTTTCGAGTGTTGAAGAGGCCAGAGTTTATTTAGAGAAATATCCGGTTGATTTACTGTTTTCAGATTTTACCTTGCCTGAAATAAATGGAATAGACTTCTTTAAATCTCTTGATCAGCCCTGTAGGGTAGTGTTTATTAGTAATTCTAATGAATTTGCAGCAGAAAGCTACGAACTCAATGCAATAGATTATCTGCTCAAACCCTTTAGCTTTACGCGTTTTCAGGTGGCCTTAAACAAGGTAAAGGACTTTTTTAAAAATCAACAAGCTACTAAGAATACCAACAAGTCGCACCTTTGTTTTCGGATAGATTATAGTTTGGTAAAAGTAGCCATTGAGGATATACTGCTGATAGAAGGTTTAGACAATTATCTGAAAATATATATTGAAAATCATAAGCCCTTGGTAGTGCGATCAACGATGAAAGCTATATTGGTAAAACTTTCGACTGATGAATTTGTACAAGTACATCGTTCTTTTATTGTATCTATTAAGAAAATTAATTCGGTGAGAAATAAAATCATCAATATTGGGGAACAGGAAGTACCTTTAGGGAATAGATATGAGGCTGATTTTTTTCAGATTTTTAGTATATCATAAGTTACTCGCCACGACAAAACCCATATTCGCCACTATTTGACCAATTCTATGGCCCTTTGGTATCTCTCTTTCATGTATAATACCAGAAAGGTAAATATACCTCAATGGAAATCATTATCCATACAATTAAAATCCTCTTTTTATTATGAAAACGAATCGATTATTCCTATTGGGTTTAGCCATGATTTTTGGCTTAGCATTTCAAGCCTGCGATGATGACGACGATAATGTAGACTTAAACCCGACAATTTCCGGACTTACTTGCCCAAGCGCAGTTTTTTCAACGAATGCCGTCAGAGGAACAGCGTATACAGGTACATTTACTGTGCCCTACACCGGAGGCAATGGTATAGCTTATCAAACTGGTACTGCCATTTCTTCAACAGGAACAACTGGTTTGTCTGCTACCTTAAACTCAGGTAGCTTAACGTCAGGGAGTGGAAATTTAACTTATGCAGTTACTGGTACTCCTGCAATGGCAGATACTGTGAGTAATGCATCTTTCCTGATTAATTTTGGTGGGCAAACCTGTACGGTGATCATGCCTATTTCTCCGGCAACTTCAGGCAAATAGTTTCATCTGAATATTGAATTCTGGTATTTAAGAGCTGCAAAAATTTTCGCAGCTCTTATTTTTTATTTTCTTCCATATAAATCTTTTCAGGCCTTAATTTGTAGTATAAATAGCTACATGATTAAACAACAAAAATATGGCCTGGAATCCGGACACCTACAATAAATTCAAATCAGAAAGATTTGCTCCGTTTTATGATTGCATGAATCTGATTACAATCAGACAAGGCATAGATGTGATTGATTTAGGTTGTGGAACAGGGGAATTAACCAGAAAACTGGCAGAAGCTTTGCCGGAATCAAGAGTAATTGGTATTGATTCTTCGCAAGAAATGCTGAATGATTCTAAAGCTTTTGAAAATGAGCAAGTGCAATTTGAGTTGAGAAGTATCGAAGAACAGGTGAATGAGCCAACCAAATATGATCTTGTTTTTTCGAATGCGGCTATTCAATGGGTATATGATCATGAAGAACTATTACCGAAGATTATGGCTCTGGTAAAACCCGGTGGCCAACTGGTGATTCAACTACCCGACCAGAAACAGAATCAATCAAACCTTATCCTGGACGAACTGGCTACGGAAGAACCTTTCTCCTCGGCGCTACAAAACTGGAGCCGAAATTCGCCTGTATTGGATATGGAGAGATATGCTCAGATACTTTTTGAGAATGGTAGCCAGCAAATGACTGTTTTTGAGAAGATTTACCCGTTGGTATTAAAAGATTCTGATGCCTTATTTGATTGGGTTTCGGGTACAGCGCTGATTCCTTATATTGAAAGATTGAGTGGAGAAACGAAAGAACAATTTATTGTTGCTTACAAAGAACGCTTGAAAAGTAGATTTCCGAAATCTCCGGCATTCTATCCGTTCAAAAGAATAATTATGGAGGCGAAATTTTAATCTCTGCGAGCCGGTTTTTAGAGATTCGTATAGTATCTTTGTCAGAAATATATTTGAATTTTACAACAAGCGTATGGAAACGGTTTCAATAGAAGAATTTTACAAACAAACGAGCTATAAAAACGATGATGGCGATGTGATTTCTCTTTTGCCTAAAGATTATAGCCGCGAAATCGGGCATTTTAATGTATTCAATATTGAAGAGATCACGAAGCAAATCAGAGAAAAGCCGGTAATGCCTTATAACCGAAGAGCCTATTATAAAATAAGCTTAATCAGGGGTAGAAACAAGGCCGAATATGCCGATAAAGTGATAGATATTGAAAAGAATGCCTTACTATTTGCTTCGCCCAAAATCCCCTACCATTATGTACCAAAAGACGCGAACCAGTCAGGTCATTTTTGTGTATTTACCGATGAGTTTTTAATCAAGAATAAAAGCGGGGTAGTGTTAGACGATCTGCCTATTTTTAAATCGGGTGGGTATCCGATCTTTCAATTGTCGGATGAAGAAGTGGAAGATATTAATTATATCTTCAAAAAAATGCACAAAGAATTATCGTCAGATTATGTCTACAAATACGATTTGATTCGGAATTATGTGCTGGAATTAATTCATTATGGTCAAAAACTACAACCTCTCTCGGCGCTTTACACCAGCCATAATGCCGCCGCCCGTGTTTCTTCTTTATTTATCGAATTATTAGAACGCCAGTTTCCGATAGAATCACCACAACAAAAACTAAGTCTCAGGAAAGCTAAAGATTATGCTGATAGATTAGCCGTGCACGTAAATCATCTGAACAAAGTATTGAAAGAAAATACAGGCAAAACCACAACAGAACTGATTATGGGCAGGATTATCAGAGAGGCCAAAATACTATTGAAACAAACCGATTGGAATATATCAGAGATTGCCTATTCACTGGGCTTTGAAGAGGTAGCGCATTTTTCTAACTTTTTCAAGAAACAGACCTCTGTTACGCCACTAGGATTTCGGGCATAATTTGATTCTTGCAAATAATGGATTGATGTTTGTAATTAATGAAATAATTTTCTGTGCGATCTTTGTTCCGTCGAAATTTTAATAAACATTCTCAATATGACTCTCTTGAAAATCATCAGCGGCATACTTATTCTGATTACAGCCTTTCTGAGCTTTAAACACGGTTGGGACGGACTCACAATGAAATCTGAGACCAACGAAATGGTCACTGCCCTGGGCATTAGTAAACCTGTTATTTTAACCATCAGTGTGCTTAGTCTGGCAGTTGGAGCTTTGGTGCTGTTCCCTCAAACCTTTTTTATAGGCAATGTGTTAAACGCCATGCTGATTGTCTTAATCATGGCTTTATCTCTAAAGACAGGTAATATTAAAACCGCTTTGATAGAGATACCGTTTTTGCTGATGCCTTTGGTGATGACTTATTTGGGGCATCCTTTAAAGAAGTGAAACAATAGATTATAGGGATGTCGAAATCATGAATTAATCCTTCAATCGTACAGGCACCCATATCTCCTCTTCTGAATCAGGGTCGGCATTTTTGTATTTATCCCCTAATAATTCAAAATGTGGGCGGTCGTCAAGCCTATATTCCGAATTGGGTAGCCATGTACTGAATATGTATTGAAACGTACTGTTATCAGTGCTTGAACCTTTGTGCAAGAAAACAGCATATAAGCCACCTACGAGTGTAAATGCTTCCATACCCTCTGAGATGTTATCAAAATCTGCTACCTCAAC
>CBIHRH010000536.1:0-4180 GCA_966212365.1 uncultured Emticicia sp.
CTGGGGGCGGATATTGGGTAACGATTTTGGCAGAGCCAATAATCTGACTAATAATCTGGTAGACCCAAAATCAAAAGAGCCTGATTTTAAATACTCGGCAGTTGAAGTTGTGAAGTATGAGAAACCTAAAGAGAAAATCATTGTGATAGGCGCAGGCTCTGCCGGATTAGGATTTATTTCCAGTTATCGCAGCTTGAATCAAGTAGATGAAATTGAAGTCTTCTCAAAAGAAATTTATCCGTTTTATAACCGTGTGATGTTGCCTGATTATATCAGCGGCACACAAACTTGGGAGCAGTTAGTAAAACTCAGAGAAGACCAGTTTGAAGAAAACAATATCAAAGTTCATAAAGGAGTAGGCATTGAACACATCGACCGTAAAAACAAGGTTGTAGTTGATAGTAATGGTAACGAGCATCAATACGACAAACTATTTTTAGGGATGGGAAGCCGGGCTTTTATGCCCAAGAATTTCCCACGCATTGGTGGGGTATTCAATATGCGTAGCAGGATTGATGCTGATGAACTAATGCCTTATGTAAAAACCAACAGCCATGCAATAATTGTTGGTGGTGGACTATTAGGTCTGGAAATGGCTGCTTCATTACGTGAAATCAATGTAAATGTAACGGTAATTCAAAGAATCGGCCGGTTTATGGATCGACAGTTAGACCCCATAGGCAGCGATATTCTACATGAAGAAATCATTGCCAGAGGTATTGAGGTCTATTATAATGATGAGGTTGAACAAGTATACGGGAGCGAAAAAATTACAGGTATCAGGCTGAAATCTGGCGTAAAAATTAATTGTGATGCCCTGATTGTGGCAGCAGGTACTATTCCGAATATTGAGTTGGTAAAAGAGGCAGGGCTGGCCTGTAATAGGGGCGTTGTAGTAAATGAATATATGCAAACCTCTGACCCCGACATTTTTGCCTGTGGAGAAATTGCCGAATGGCAAAAACAAATGTGGGGAATCACAGCCGCTGCCGAACAGCAAGCAGGCATTGTCGCAAAATTTTTAGCAGGTGATCTGGCAACTTACTATAATGGTAGTCTTTCGATGAATATCCTTAAAATGCACGGACTGAATCTCTGCTCTTTGGGAATGATAGAAATACCAGCCGGAAGTACAGATTATGAAGAAATTATCTTTATTGATAAAGCTAAGCATTATTACAAAAAATGTATTGTACATAACGACCGACTGGTTGGAGCAATTCTGATAGGTGATAAGTCGGAATTTTTAGAGTTTAAAGACCTGATTATCAATGGCATTGAATTATCTGAAAAACGATTGGCATTATTACGCTCAGGCAAACCTGCTGAACCAGTAATTGGTAAACTAGTTTGTTCTTGTAACAATGTCGGTAAAGGTAACCTCGAAAATGCTATTGCGGGTGGTTGCAAGGATTTAGCTCAAATATGCCAAAAAACAGGTGCAGGGATGGGTTGTGGTTCTTGCCGTCCCGAAGTAAAGTCGATTTTGGAAAATGTATTAACAAAGAGTATGGCCATGGTAGAGTAATTAAAAAAAACTTAAAGGTGTCGGAAGTCTTAAACAAATGCCTGTTGAAGACGGTATTAATGATTGTCTAATCATCCACCTTTAATACCATGAAAAGACTTTTGTTAGTGATGACTCTAATAGCAGGCATATTTTTATTGGTTCAGCAAAAAAAGTATACAAAAAAAAGAGAGCAGACTGATAATTTGACTAAACCTGTTTCTTTGAAGGGTGATATTAAAGTAACACATTTCAAGAAGTTAGTCCATTTACCAGTTCGGATTGTGTATGATGTAAACACTAATACTTTTTACACCTGTAATATAGACGGATGGGTTTTTAAGATTCCGGTGGTTGGTGGAGTTGCACAAGATGAAGTGCCTTTTTTATCTCCGGAAGAGCACCATATTAATTACTTGCAAGGAATGGCTTTCTATAAAAATACTTTTTTTCTGGTTGGTAATCATAATGATATGACTCATTCGAATGGTTATGGAGTAGTTGAAAAATGTGTCATTTTACCCGATGGGAGTCATAAATGGACAACCATGCTGACAACAGAAATTTATCCCTCATCAGGTACACTTTTCGACCACGCCTTTTCAGGGGTTTGTTTATCGGCCAACAAAGATTCATTATATATAGCAAGTGGTTCAAGAACAGACCATGGTGAAGTGAAAAATTCAGGTGAGTATAAGGGATTAAGAGAAATTCCATTAACCGCAAGGATTTTCAGAATACCAATCGATACAGATAAGATTTATCTGCCGAATGATGAAGCTAAACTTGATGCTAGTGGTTATGTTTTTGCCAGAGGTGTAAGGAATGAATTTGATATGGCTTTAAATTCAGAAAATAGATTGTTTGGTATTGAAAACTCAGGAGATAGAGACGACCCCGAAGAGTTAAACTGGCTTAGGCAAAATCATCATTATGGTTTTCCCTGGCGTATGGGGGGGAATGATACACCTATGCAATATACTCCTTATGACGCAAAAAAAGATAAGCTGATTCCGGTTGAGTCTTTAAAAAGAAATATCTTTTTCAACGACCCTGATTTTCCGAAAAGACCAGACAATATAACTTTTACTGAACCTATCAAAAACATTGGCCCAGATGCCAATTGGGTGAGAAATCCAGAAACAGGCAAGATGTATCAGGCAAAAGAGGTAAGTACTTTTACAGGGCATCGTGCTCCGGTAGGATTGGTATTCGATCCAGATAGTTCTTTACAAATGCCTTATACTGGTTCAGGGTTCATGCTGGCTTACTCGCCCGATGGTGAGGGTGGATATTTACCCAAAGAAGAGACCGCAGGTGATTTGTGCCAGTTAAAGCTAAAATATGATAAGACAACACAAAACTATCAGGTAGGTGTAACAAGACTGGCAAAAGGGTTTCAGCGATTAAGTGATGCTGAAAAAGTGAAGAATGATATTTACGTTACCGACCTCATGGGGAATATCTGGAAAATAACATTTTCAGGAAAAGTGTCAAAATACAAGGAATAATTTACCTATAAATGTAGGATTTTATGCGCGATTATTATTTAATACGAATCAATTTCAAAGGCGGTATTGCATCGCCTGCCGAAATGAAAGACATCCTGAGTGCTGCCGCACAGGCACAGGTAGAGAGTGTCCGCTTTGGCTTGCGGCATCAGATGTTGCTTTATGTGCCACATAGTTTTGGCAAGCAATTTGGCAAGGCTATGAAAGCCCTGGAAGTTGATTTTCAGGTAGATAATAATGATTATCCTAATATTGTAAGTTCTTACGTAGCCGAAGAGGTATTTCAGAAAGGTAACTGGCTGACCGAGGGTATCTATAAAGATATTCTGGATACTTTTGAGTATCGTTCAAAACTAAAGATTAATATTTCAGATGCTGACCAAAGCTTTAGCCCTTTTTTCTCTGGTCATCTCAATTTTATAGCCTCGCCTACACCTAATTTCTGGTATCTATATGTCAGAATCCCTAAAAGCAATTCCTTAGTTAGTTTCAAGAGATTGGTTTTTTCAAACGAAATTGCCAAAATCTCTCAGTATTTAGAGGAACAAATACTTACTCAGGAAAAAACAGAGGGAAGGGAAATAGAGGCATTGCTCGAGACTCTCCCGATTGCCATTTCTGCACCTATTGAAACCGAACTGGTGCCAGCACGTTTTACTTTGCCTTATTATGAGGGCTTTAATCGCTATGGTAAAAAGACCTGGTTGGGTATTTATCGCCGGAATGAATCGTTTTCAGTAGAATTTCTGATAAAAATCTGTACTTTATGTCAGGAAACCAAGATAGGAGAGATATGTCTGACACCGTTCAAATCTTTAATCATTAAAGGGATCCAGGAAGTTGATAGATGGAAATGGAGCAATGTATTATCAGAATTTAATATCAACGTTCGTCATGCAGCCAATGAGCTGAACTGGCAGATTGAAGATGATTCTGATGAGGCTTTGCAACTAAAATCAGCCTTGGTAAGAGGTTTTGATGATATTGATTTAAGAACCTTTGGCTTATGTTTTGGTATCAAAACCCGCCCACGTACAGAGGTATATGCCTCTATTATGTTGATGAAAAGAAGTTTCAAACTTTTCAATCTCATTCCTTTATATTCGGTATATGATATATCTTATACAGAAGATTTTAACCCAAACGGACGCACAAAGAAGTT
>CBIHRH010000537.1:0-4179 GCA_966212365.1 uncultured Emticicia sp.
TACTTCCTTTTGCACCTGTAGCTCCTGCTATTCCTTGTGGGCCTGTTGCACCAGTTGGGCCTGTTGCACCTGTTGGCCCTGTTACCCCAGGAGTGCCGCTTGTTTCGGCATATAGCGCATAGGGGACACTCATCATTTGGGTTGTTCCCAGATTTATATAACTTGTTCCTCCTGCAGGGTCTAATTCGATCTGCAAAAATTTGCTACCTACTGCCCAGTTAATACCGGCAAATGTATTTGTAATTGGTGTACCTGCCCCTAAAGTAAGGGTAAATAAACCAAGATTGTTGGTTGATGTGGTATGCCTTTCAGCATAGGCGATAGTACCACCCGGGCTACCCGAAAAAATTGTAAACCTAACAGAAATACTCTGATTAGCTATTACATTTCCGGCAGCATTGCGTGCAATGGCCTGGTAGGGAATACCTTTGGGAGCTTGAGCATTGGATAGAAAGTAGCAAAAGATAAAACCAAACAGGTAAAGTTGTTTCATGGAAGAAGATGATTTGTTTAGATGGCATGTAAAGTGTACTCAACAAATATACTCAAAATGATTACAATAAATCAGTTTCTGACACAAAAAAAAGCAAATACTATTAAGTGGATACGTATGAATAATCATACTCATAAAATACCTGACAAGGTTTTTCAGAAGATGTTATGATTTAAAAGCAGTTCAACGAGTTTTCGGATACATTTTCTTAGCCTCAATATATCCTCCCTTGGTTTTCATCAATCTTATAGATATCCGAGGAGGAAATTTATTGGTAATTTTAATTATGCCCAAAAGCCGTCTATCCAATTAATGATTGTACGGCTTTTTTGTTATTTATCGGCAATATTTGTATCACAACTTTTCGTTCATTCAGATTAATCTGCTGATAACCACTTCGCCACCTCTTCATCGATCAACTCCTGCTCGGAAGGTGAAGGTAAAATAATGCCTGTCAAAGACCCGGAAATATAGTTTTCCTTTAACCGGACCGCTTTATCAGGACTAAAGTTTTTCCATCTTCCTAAGACATATTGGTCGGGAGTGATCAAATAAGCTGAACCAGGTGAGAGTTCATATAAGTCAGTTAATGACTGATTCTCTCCCTTTACGATGATTAACGAATGAATGGCATGTGCAATAAGATGCGCTTTTGTATCATCAGAAATATCATTAGCATATGCAATCAGCGTAAAGTCAGAACTTAATTTTTCTATTAAATACCCCTCTTGCATCATACAATCTTTTACACTATGACCCGGAGAGGTATCTGGAGCTTTCCAATCACCCTCTTCACTCTGACTGTACTTGCCATATACATTGGGCACACTTAACCGCCCGCAATTGATTTGTCTTTTGGCAACCACATCATTCATTGCTTGCAATAAGATAGAATCTCTCACAAATACTGCCTTAGCACTTGGCGGACTAATGAATTGAGTAGAATTAATAGTACAGGTAATGTTTTGCTTACAAGCTGATACCCGTTCCTGATTATAGGTTTGAAGTAATTCAAGCGTTGCGTTATCGTTTAATATCTCCGCTAACTTCCACGCTAAATTATCAGCATCATGCATGCCTGAATTAGCCCCTCTGGCCCCAAACGGACTAAAGACATGGGCAGCATCTCCGGCAAAAATCACTCTATGATACACAAAACTTTCCAGCATTTTATTGCTGAATCTATACAAGCTCACCCACTCAATGCTTATAAGTTTGTCTCCTACTACCTGCTTTATTTTTTTTATCACAAAATCATGGTCATTTACGATAGCATCGGGCGCTTCTTTACCCAATTTCACATCCAAACGCCAGATATTATCCGGTTGTTTGTGTAGCAGGATCGTTTCCTGTTCATTATGCGGTGGTGCAAACCAGAACCAGCGTTCTGACGGGAAATCTGCTTCCATCCTGAAATCAATGATAAGGAATTTTTCTTCCGACCTCGAACCAGTCATTTCCAGATTCATAAGCCTTCTGATTGTACTCTTACTCCCATCACAAGCTATCAACAATTCACTTGTTAAAGTCTGATCTCCTTCCGGTGTTGTTATATGGATAAGATTATTTTGCGTCCCGGTTTCTAAAGATTGTATTCTATGTTGCCAACGCATATCAATCAATTTTTCCTGTTGAGCAGCCGCAACTAAGATTTTTTCTACTTCATACTGAGAAATATTCACAAAAGCAGGATACTTGGCGTATTTATCAGGTAACAAATCAAAACTATGAATCTCCTGATTTTTGAAAAATATTCTTCCGGTATTCCATTGTACACCTTGCTCAAAAATAGGTTTTACCACGCCCAATTTATCAAAAATTTCTAAGGTGCGTCTGGAAAAACAAATGGCCTTACTGCCTTTACCTATCTCATTTTTTTCGTCCAGTAGCAATACTTTCACTCCCTTTTTTGCCAGGAGCAAAGCGAGTGTGAGCCCGGTAAGCCCACCTCCGGCTATGGTTATGCCCCTATCCGAAACGTCGGACTGCCCTAATGGGGAATTTTGTTTGTAAAATTGCATATTATCAAACCTGTAATAGTTTCTTAATAAAATCAATTATTTTGAGATATTGTCACTTATTTTATTCACTGATTCGTAATTCGCTAATTCACGATTAAAATTCCTGAGGGCCTTCCCTTCTGCTCCGTGTTATTCCCCCAAAAGCCGTATAAAAGACGTCTGAAAACCGTTATCTTTGTTTAGAGAGCGGGCTAACTTTGTGGTATAAAACAAAAATACAAAATCATGACAATAGCTAAAAAAATTCTCAACTTACGTAAAAGCCAGGGACTCTCTCAGGAAGAGTTAGCCGATAAGGCTTCTATAAATCTACGGACTTTACAAAGGATTGAACAAGGGCATACCGAGCCCCGAGGACTAACTCTCCGG
Source organism: uncultured Emticicia sp. (assembly GCA_966212365.1). Classification (GTDB taxonomy): domain Bacteria; phylum Bacteroidota; class Bacteroidia; order Cytophagales; family Spirosomataceae; genus Emticicia. The sequence goes on from CBIHRH010000537.1 coordinate 2,884, forward strand.
TTAATAGCCAATGCACTTGGACAGTCGCCAGAAGATTTATTAAGTATGAATGCGCCACTTGATTTAAAAGAAGACCCCACTTTTTTGCAAATACTCAATCTTTCTGTTTTGTCAATCTGGCTCGTTCCCTTCGGCAATTTAATTGTGCCTGTTTTGCTATGGTGGAGGTTCCGGGATTCGATAGTTGGTGCGAGAGAATTAGGACTCCAGCTTATTAAATTTCAGCTCATCTGGACATTCCTTATCTATGGCACTTTAGCTATTGCCATAGTTCTAACTTTCGTCCGTCCAGAAGGTATGAATCCATTTTTCGCTCTTTATCTACTGATTGGTGTCGGGTTCCTCCTTCTGTTCAACACCATTCTTGTTATTATCGCTTCATTTCAACTCAGAAATGGCAGAAAGCCATTCTATACAAAAATCCTTTTATTTCCTAATCGAACAGAGCCTTTAATAAAAGCTGCTTTTTTGATTGTGTTTTGTTTTGGCCTTACCAGTACTACACAGGCACAAATTACAGAATCGCCTCGGCCGTTAGGGAAATTAATTGATATAGGTGGCTGGAAGCTACATCTTTTCGGACAAGGGATGAATCACGCCCAAGGGCCAAGTGTTATTTTAGAAGCAGGTAGCGGCGATTTTTCGTTCGATTGGATATTGGTACAAACCAAAGTAGCTGTTTTCACCCGAGTATATGCTTACGACAGGGCAGGTTTAGCCTGGAGTGATTTAGGGCCGCGCCCACATACCATGCAGCAGGCAGTTTATGATTTACATACTCTTTTGCTTAAAGCCGGAATACCTAAGCCGTATGTATTAGTTGGAGCCTCTTATGGCGGCTCATTGGTGAGGCTTTTTGAGCAGACCTATCCTGATGAAGTAGCCGGAATTGTATTAGTTGATTCAGGTAGCGAAAATGGAAGGTTCTTCATTAATGGCCGAATGCAAACGCCTGAAAAAGATGCTACCGGAAAGCCTATTCCACCTGTAAAAACTGTTGCAACACCCGACGACAATAACTTAGCCAGAACGCCCGAAGCCATAAAAGCCATTGGTGACGCTTTGAATAAAATAGGGCTACCAGCCAAACAGGTTCATGGTTCGTTTGCTCTATTGCCCGATTCTATTCAAAAAATGCGTTTATGGGCTTTGGGTAAGTACGAGTATTATGCCACCAGCGATAATATCTATATGATGGACGAATTGCTTCAAGTTGTTAAGGCAAGACAGAAAAACCCTCAACCATTAGGCAATAAACCATTGATTGTTATTACAAGAGGAAAAGCCTTCTCAAAT
>CBIHRH010000538.1:0-4171 GCA_966212365.1 uncultured Emticicia sp.
TAAATAAAAAATCTATCCTTTTCGGTCAGAAAAACAAAATTTAAACAGGCTCTAATACATTTTTTCTCCAATGTAAAAGCATTTCTAAAACCCTCATTTCTTGAAAAACTCTTTTATTTTCTGGCAGAGATGGCTTTTCTATAGTAGCCTGTTACTGGCTATTCTATCAGTGTTCTTTGCTTTTAATGTCGATTTCCCACTATTTCCTCATTATGATCACGCTATTGCCAGAATTTTCTGGAAAGTAAATGAGATTCCTGCAGACGTAAAAAACTTCAGGCAGTTTGTAGTTGGGCCTTTAGGAGGCACTATTGCCTGTTGCTATCTATTGTTGGCGTATATTGTGTGGTACCCGTTTCAACGAAAGGAAAAATGGGCTCGAAATGCTATTATTGCGGCATTTACGATTTGGTTTCTGATTGATTCCTTTATCTGCTTCAAATTTGGAGTTTACTTTCAGATTTATATCATAAATCTCCTATCGGTTCTTCAAAAAGCCTTGCCAATTACCTTTACCTGGAAAGAATTTAAGGATTGATTCGTCCAAAAATCTCTACCTATACGTGCGGAGATTTCACCTCAAAAACCTATTAAATGTATATAAATCATTGTTATGCACCATCAGGAATAGATTTTTTACCTCATCCGACAAGAGAGTTAATAACTCTTTATTGATTAAATAAACTGATTATAACCATGGCAATGATACAAAACAGGCAAAGAGACATTAAGAATGTTTTTCAGCCAGATGCTAAGAATAAAGCCGCAAGAGATACTTCTTCGGGTAATAGAGATGAGCGGCCTGATTCAAGAGATATAAAAGATGAGGTTGAAAAACCAAAGTCTAAAGACAAATATTAAAGTATTTAAAGATTCTTCTATAAGTGATGGAACACCTACTTCTTCTTATCGGTGTGTTTCATCACTTTTTATTTAACCCTTTTCTCCAATAATTCTATCTTTTAAGCAAAAGATAAATAATCTCTTATCGTTATAAAAAGGGCCATTTTTTATGAGAGCTACTTATGGTTTTTAGTATAAACCCTTTGACTGGTTTTATCTGAAACGCTGAAAAAGCATCCACAGCTATTCGTTTAGGTTTATACAAATGGCTTCAATATCGCTCATTTTATTTTAACCAATGCACTATTACCCTTCCAAAAAAGAAGGTTTACAAGGACTGTAATCCAATAAATTTAATAACTTTGTCATTCAATCACCGAACACTATGAAAATTAAATATTTCAAGTATTTTATTGTTTCAATTACCCTATCTGTCTTTGTATGGTCTTGTGATAATACCACTACCGAACCCACTCCACAACCTGTCGTATTAATTAAGGCGACTTTAGTGCATGAATATACTAAAGAACAACTCCTGACTGCACTTGGCTCGCAAGCATCTGCCTATGCTTTATTCATTCGCGGCGGTGTAAAACAATACAAGCTGGTTTATAAAACCAAAAACACTGATGGTACTGAAATTCAGGCTTCAGGTGCAGTGGTTGTCCCTACAATTCCTAATCTGACTGATCCGCTACCTTTAGCCAGCTATCAGCACGGCACTATCTTTTCAGATACAGATGCCCCCTCCTATTTTAATGCTGATGGAGAAGGCACTTTAGCCTCAGTTTTAGCGACATTGGGTTATATTGTATCTGCTCCTGACTATATTGGCTATGGTTCTACCAATAATCTACCACATACCTACGAGCATCGGGAAGGATTAGCTAATGCGAGTCTTGATATGCTTAGAGCTGCCAAAGAGTTTATACAGCAAGAGAAAATCAATTGGAATAATAAAGTTTTTATTGGTGGATATTCCGAAGGTGGCTATGCTACGCTGGCATTGCAAAAGAAAATAGAAGAAGATGCTTCGGGTGAATTTAACCTGAGGGCTTCAAGCTGTGGTGCAGGGGCTTATAATAAAACACTAAGTTTTAAGACTATCGGAAGTACAGGTTCATCAGGGAATGCTATGCACAATGCATCTTATATTTGGGTAATCCTTACTTACGACAGAATTTATAAATTGAATCGCGATCTGACTAGTTATTTTAAAGAACCCTACGCAAGTCAGATACAGAAAGACAAACAAAACGTAAGAATTTCTGGTAGTTTTAATACCATTATTTCAGATGCTCTTAAGCAAAACTTAGCTAATGATTCAGATGCAGCCTTAGCAAATGCTGTTAAGGACAATGATATTTTCGACTGGAAACCCAAAACTCCAACCATGCTGACACATGGCACAGCTGATACCTATGTACCTTCTTTCAATACCCAAACAGCTTATGATGCCATGGTAAAGAGAGGAGCTACAAACGTAAAATTAAATCTTGTGACCAATGGAGATCATGGTTCATCGATAGATAAATATCTGTTAGATACCCTCACTTTTTTTGCTACTAATCAATAATTCATATTTTAAACATCAATTAAACCGTTTCCTGACATGGCTAATTTAAAGAAAGGATTTGTTCACACTGTATTTTTCTGGTTAAAGGATAAAAACAATCAGGCCGACCACCAAGCATTGCACGAAGGCTTATTAGAATTATCTAAAATCGATTTAATCCAGACTGCTTACGTAGGTACCCCTGCCAATACAAACCGTGCCGTAATTGATTTTTCTTACCAGTTCTCAATTACTTTTATCTTCGATACCCCTGAGCAGCAAGCCGGATACCAGACTCACCCAGACCACTTAGACTTTGTTGCCAAGTGCTCACACCTTTGGGAAAGAGTTCAGGTTTATGATGCTGAAAGCTAAGAAGCGTTTTTAATAAACTGCTTTTTAGAAATTCGCATTATAAACCAAAGTTATACTAAACATGAAAAAAATCTTCGTCCCATTATTTTTGCTAGTTAGTATTTCTTCTTTTTCACAAAATTTATCCTTTGAGGCTAAAGGTATCATTGCTATGTCCGATGCAGATATGGCAGCTTCAGCCTTTGACGACGGGAAGTTATATAAAGAAAAAGGAGCGAAAGACGCTTTCTCTACTATCAAATTACCCTTAGAAAAGACGTACGATGAAGTAAAAAGTGTTATCGTATCCAATTCAGCAGTCAATCATACCAAAGCTATGGTGGTTTCAAATACACATCATTTGGCTTATGTAGTTGATACCAGAGGTATGGTGGCTGACAATGTTTCTGAATTGAATAATCTTAATTCAGAATTACCTGCCGGGGGATTCATTACTGTGATTGATATAGCAGATATAGCTCATCCCAAAGTATTGTATAAATTCCCGACAGGCAAGAACCCGATTGGAATTGACATAAGTCCGAAAGGAGAATACTTAGTACTATGTACTGAAGAAGAAGGCAAAGAATTACAAGTATTGGAATTAGACCCATCCGGTAAGCCCATCCGCATTATTCATAGACCACAAAATTTACCCGCTGGAAAAATATCAGACGTAAGTTGGCATCCAAATGATAATTATATCGCTTTTACGTTTGAAGAAACCAAAGAAGTAGGCTTGCTGAAAACAACTCGTGACGGGCCAACCAATAAAATTATACGTCTGGAATTACAAGGCAAACCTGTAAAAATTGGTACCTCACCGGGTGCAGGGCAGTTTACACCCGATGGCAAATTTTATGTGGTAACTGATTTGAAAACTAGCGAAGTGGGAGCCGATGGCGAAATCTTTGTTATTAAATTCAATTTAGATGGTTCTTCTGAACACTTCCCACTTAGCAAAATTAAAGTTGGCCAGAACCCGGAAGGTTTTGCTATAAGCCCTGATGGTAGTTTAATTGCAGTTGCTAATATCAAAAAAACATACCTTTCATGGGAAAGCACAGATTTAAGCCGCAAAGCTTCTTTAAACTTGATTAAGTTGACTCCAGACGGAAGTCTGGTTAATCAAGGCGAATATGAGTTTGAAGGAATTCTTCCTAAAAGCCTTGCATTCGACCAGAGTGGTAAGAACCTGGCCGTAACAGTTTATGACTATTTTAATTATGGCAAACACTTTGGAGGAGTTGAGTTCTGGAAAGTGAAACAAGGCGATAAACCAAGTTTAGAGAAGCAGGATTTCAAGCTATTTTTACCCAGAGGTTGTCATTCTATCAGAATAATTAAATAATATCGCTATTGAATTATCAGACAAAGATTGATTGTAGTCCAATCAATCTTTGCTTTTTTAGAGTAATC
>CBIHRH010000539.1:0-4161 GCA_966212365.1 uncultured Emticicia sp.
CAGTTCGTTGACCAAAAATCTGATAATGTTACGACACAGATATTGGTTTTGGGGCTTTGGTTTAATGTTTCAGGGACTGTAGTGAATGTATTGATTGCCCTACTATTCAGTAAAATAGTTTCCTGATTGAGTAAGTGTCAGCAATTCTGGAAATGGCAGAATAAAGTATCAGGTGCAGTTTTGGTAGGTTTAGGTTTGCAGATTGCGTTGAAAAAGTAAGCTAAAGCTTTTCATAAAGCTTTACTAATTTTTCAGCAATCGGCTTAGCAGCAAATTGTTTCACGTGTTCTGTTCCTTTATTAATCAATCTGTTCTGCAAAGCTTCACTGGTGAGTACATGGTGCATTTTTTCGGCTAAATCATTTATATCTAAAGGGTTCGCGTATAAAGCACCCTCTCCTCCTGCTTCTTCCAGACATGAACCTGTGGCAGCCACAACAGGTACACCACTGTGCAGTGCTTCGATAATAGGTATACCGAAGCCCTCAAATAAAGATGGGTATACAAATAATGAACTGCCCTGATACAAAGGAGGTAGGTCACTGGCAGGTACATCCGTCACAAAATGGACTCTTTCCTGAATACCAGATTGCTGAACGTATTGTTTCAGTTCATCCAGATATTTCGATTGCCCTCCTATCAGAACCAAATCGTAGCCTTTTTCTGGTAATTGCTGAAATGCTTTGATTAATCGTAATTGGTTTTTTCTCTCTGCGAAAGACGCCACGCACAAGATATAGTGTTTTTGAATCCCATATTTTTGTAATATCTGGTTGATAATAGTCTTATCGGCTATTCTCTGGCAGAAAGTAGGTTGGCAGCCCTGATAAATCACAGCAATCCTTTCAGAGGGTATTTGATAAAAATCAATAATATCCCGTTTGGTTTGTTCACTTACGGCCACTATAGCATCTGCATTTTCGCAGGCGTATTTAAACTTGCGCTGATAAAAAAAACGGTCAATGACTGGGTATTGCTCGGGATAACGAAGAAATATCAAATCATGAATACTCACTACTGATTTCACCCCTGCTTTTTTGAGTCCGTATGGAATCTCATTACTTAAACCATGAAAAATGTCTATTTTATCCTGTTGCAGGTCTTTGGCAATAAACCAGCTTCTCCATAAAGCAGAAGGTAGACTGGCATAGGCTACTGGTAGTTGTACCTGCAACTTGCCCGGAAAATCGGCTAATGAATTATGCCAATTACCTTTGATTTTGGACGTGTAGACAAAGTATTGATGCTCTGGAGCATGTTCCAGCAGCGCTTCAATAATGAATCTGCTATAATTACCCAGTCCTGTATAATTATTAAAAGCCCGCTTCGCATCAAAACCTATTCGCATTGAACTATCTTTTCATTAATTTTGTAAATAATCATTGGGGTTTATGTTTAAAATCCCCCATTACACATTCAATATTTTTTCCCTTCAGGGGCTCTATGGAATATCAAATTTATACATTACCCAATGGTATTCGCATTGCACACCGTCAGGTACCTTATACACAAATAGTACACTGCGGACTAATGCTTGACATGGGTAGCCGTGATGAGAAACCCAATCAGGTAGGTTTAGCCCACTTCTGGGAACACATGGCGTTCAAAGGTACAAAAAAGCGTAAATCTTATCATATAATTAATCGATTAGAATCAGTAGGTGGTGAATTAAATGCTTATACTACCAAAGAAAAAATCTGTTTTTACGCCTCAGTTTTAGATAATCATTTCGAAAAATCGGTAGAATTGCTGGCTGATATTACTTTTCATTCCATTTTTCCTGAAAATCAGATTGAGAAAGAGAGAGGAGTGATTTTAGAAGAAATGTCGATGTATCAGGATTCTCCGGAAGATGCCATACAAGACGATTTCGATGGTATTGTCTTTGCCAACCATCAGTTAGGAGCTAATATATTAGGCACACAAGATAGTGTAAAGTCTTTTACTCGTAAAAGCTTACAACATTTTATCAACGACAATATGGACACCGATAAAATTGTCTTTGCCATTGTCGGAAATATCCCATTCAAAAAAGCAGTTCATATTGCTGAAAAATATCTGAAAGATATACCATCGCGCAAAACCCATTTGAAACGTACGCCTCCGCAAAGCTATCTGGCACAAAAGGTAAGTATTACCAAAACTATTACACAAGCACATTGTGCTATTGGTCGCCCATCTTATTCATTGACAGACGAGCGTCGTCTGCCGTTTTTTATGTTGGTGAATCTATTTGGTGGCCCGGGAATGAATTCTCGTCTGAATATGACGCTACGTGAAAAATATGGTCTGGTGTATGGCATTGATGCCAATTATTCGCCATTTATTGATACCGGTTTTCTGGGTATTTACTTTGCAACGGATAAAGCTAATCTTGAAAAGGCCAATGCACTGATTCTGAAAGAAATGCAATTGCTGAAAGACAAGCCATTGGGTAAGCTACAATTGCATACAGCGAAAGAACAATTGATGGGGCAATTGGCTATGGCCGAAGAAAGTAACCAGAGCTATATGCTGATGATGGCGAAGAGTATACTGGATCTCGGACGGGTAGAATCATTGGAAAATATCTTCTCTGAAATACGGAAAATTGAAGCAGAAGAACTGCAGACCATCACGCAGGAAATGTTTGATGAGAACCAGTTAAGCTACCTGACTTTCTTGCCTGAATAAAAACAAATCAAGAAAGAATTATACTTTTTAAAGCATTTGCACCAGGCTGAATCAGCCTTTCGCTGACTTTTTTTACATTTGATTTTCTTGAAACTCTTGGCGCAATGAAAAATATCTATTTTACTGCCGGTCCAGCCGAATTATATCCCAAATTTGAGGAATTTCTTAAACAAGCTGTTGATGAGCAAATAGGCTCAATATCGCATAGAAGCGGACAATTCAGAAAAATCTATCAGCATTGTGTCGAGAATCTCCGGACGCTGATGAATATCCCTGAAACATCGGGTATTTTCTTCACAGGCTCTGCATCGGAGGTTTGGGAACGTATTCTGCTCAATATGGTAGAACATGAGAGCTTCCATTTAGTAAATGGCTCGTTCTCTGAAAAATTCTATAAATATGCAGGAAGTCTCAATAAGTTTGCCCATAAACAAGAGAAACCTATCGGCGAAGGCTTTAGCTATGCCGAAATAGAAGTACCCGAATATGCAGAGCTGATTTGTACTACTCAAAACGAAACCAGCACTGGCGTACAAATGCGTGAGGCCGATATCCATAAATTGAAACGCAGCAACCAGAAAAGATTTGTAGCAGTTGATATGGTATCATCAGCACCAATCCCGGAGTTAGATTTAGATTTGATTGATACAGCTTTCTTTTCGGTGCAAAAAGCTTTTGGCTTGCCTGCTGGTTTAGGCGTATGGATTGCCAACGAAAAGTGTCTGGATAAATCTAAAAAACTAGCCAAGCAAGATGGTTTGCATATTGGCGCACATCATACTTTGCCATCACTATGGAAAAACTATGAGACTTTTGAAACGCCTGCCACGCCTAATGTTTTGGGTATTTATCTCTTAGGCAAAGTAGCCGAAGATATGAACAAAACAGGTATTGATAACATCAGAAAAGAAACAGACGAAAAAGCCAAGAAAATCTATAAATACCTGGAGACCAACAGCCTTTGCAGTATTGCTGTGGCGAACCCAGAACACCGTTCAAGAACTGTAATAGTAGCAAATACTACTAAGCCATCAAAAGTAATTATTGATGCGTTGAAAGAAAAAAATATGATTCTGGGTAGTGGCTATGGCCCGAATAAAGATTCCCAAATCCGTATCTCAAACTTCCCATCAAATACGCCTGAGCAGGTTGATAATTTGTTGAGGGAGTTGAAGAAACTGGAATAAGACTGTCTACTTAAGCGCAAAAACAACTTTAACGCTATAAGTTTTACTTATAGTTTGAGGTATTTCGGTGATGTTACTTTCTGAATTGGCCACAACTGCGAAATCTGAAGTAATACGGGTATCACCATATAAAAAAACAGAATCGGTTTCTTCAGTATCAGAAACTTTTACAATTTTCTTAATTTCTTGAAAGACTTACGTTTTGTCCAGCGTATGGCCGCCAACGTTTATGTTTATGCAGTGTGGGGAATAGGAGGGCTTAAAAATGGAGCGCAGCGGAACGTTAAGCCCGACCTGCTCC
>CBIHRH010000540.1:0-4160 GCA_966212365.1 uncultured Emticicia sp.
TCGAGAAAGTGGCTTCGACTCCGCTCAGCCGCCGAAAAACCATTGATGATAAAAAACTAATGTCCAAGCTAAACGAAGACCGCTCGGTCAAAATCACTTTCAAAGACGTCTCTTAGTGTTAAACCACAAAAAAGCCTCTCTCCAAAAGAATAGGAGAGAGGCTCAATTTATTAAAAATAATTCTTACTTCGCATAAGCAACACTACGCATTTCACGAATCACGGTCACCTTGATTTGTCCAGGATACTGCATCTCTTTTTCGATACGTTGTGAAATATCGAACGACATTTTGCTGGCAATTTCATCATTTACGTTTTCAGAATCTACAATCACACGCAATTCGCGTCCGGCTTGTATCGCATAGCATTTTTCAACACCACTAAATGATAAGGCCAGTTCTTCTAAATCACGCAGACGTTGTACGTAAGACTCCATCATCTCGCGTCTTGCACCTGGACGAGAACCCGAAATAGCATCACAAACCTGAACGATAGGCGAAATCATTGAAGTCATTTCAATCTCATCGTGGTGAGCACCAATCGCATTGATAACTTCCGGATGTTCTTTATATTTCTTCGCCAATTCCATTCCTAATAAGGCGTGCGGTAATTCTTGTTCTTCGTGCCATACTTTACCAATATCGTGCAATAAACCTGCACGTTTGGCCAATTTAGCATTCAAGCCTAATTCAGCGGCCATTGTAGCACACATTTTGGCCACCTCGCGTGAGTGCTGTAAAAGATTCTGTCCATACGATGAACGGAAACGCATTCTACCAATCATTCTGATAAGCTCAGGATGCAGACCGTGAATACCCAAATCAATAACCGTACGCTCACCGATTTCAACGATTTCGTTCTCAATATCTTTTTTGGTTTTACCTACAACTTCCTCGATACGAGCCGGGTGAATACGACCGTCCTGCACTAAACGATGCAAAGACAGACGGGCAATTTCACGACGAACAGGGTCAAAACTTGAAATAACGATAGCCTCCGGGGTATCATCCACAATTACTTCAACTCCTGTTGCAGCTTCCAATGCGCGGATATTACGACCCTCACGACCAATGATTTTACCTTTTACTTCGTCGCTTTCAATATTAAATACCGATACGCAGTTTTCAATGGCTTGTTCAGAAGCAGTACGTTGGATGGTCTCAATAATAATCTTTTTAGATTCTTTCGTTGCCGATAATTTGGCTTCTTCAATTGTCTGTTTGATATAAGAAGATGCTTTTGTTTCTGCTTCTCCTTTTAGGGCATCAATCAATTGTTGTTTAGCCTGATCTGCAGTCAGGTTAGCAATTTTTTCTAATTGTTCTACCTGTTGGCCAAGCATTCGCTCAGCTTCTTCCTTACGCTTGTTGGCTACCTCAATCTGTTCATTGAGCTTATTTTGTAAAGTATCTAATTCGGTTTCTCTACGCTTGTTTTGCTCTAACATCTGGGCAGCCTGTTGCTGCATTTGTTTTACTTTCTGCTCATTCTGAATGATGAAATTTTTACGCTTATTAGCATCTTCATCAAACTCGGCTTTCAACTTCAAAAAGTGTTCTTTTGCTTCTAAAATCTTGTCTTTTTTAAGGTTTTCGGCTGTTTGTTGGGCATTTTTAAGTAATTCATTGACACGTACTTCGGCTTCTGCCTCTTTGCTTTGGAAAGTTTTCTTAATGAATGCTCTACCTACAAAGAACCCTATTACCAAAGCTAACAGGTCTGAGGCGAGCATTGTGATGATTTCTGACATCAATTTATATGTTTTTAAAAATTAAGAATGAAACAAAAACCATTTTTGCTATATAGAATTCGGCCATACTGGGACAACAGCCCAAACAAAACCCTATCAAAAATGATTTGATTGACAGATAAGCAGAACAGCTTTGATGAAGAAACGTAGAATATTAGTTGAGTGTAAGGCGATTGCTGAGATCTTCTAACCTTTTATCTAGGTCTTGTTGCAGCAAAAGGTATTTATCCTGGTTTTTTTGGTTTTCAACTACCCCTTCAATGGCGACAATGATCAGAAAGTCTAAAAAATCCATATCACCTTCCTCATTTTTTTTCATATAAAAATTAAGGCGTTGATTAACAAAGGTAGCCGCATTGCGGAAATAAGGCTCCAACTCCGGCTGAATCTTAAGTGTAACTACCCTTTGTAGTACTCTTAGATTAATTTCTATTTTTTCACTATCTGCCATTGTTGACTCACCTTCAAGGGCTTTTTAGGTTAAACTATTCTTCGTTCAGCAACTCAACGCACACATCAATCTCTTGTATTAAATCTTCTATTAGTTTCTTCAATTGAGCCTTTTCTTCAGACTGTCGTACTTTACTAGCTACAATTTTAACACTTTCTTTTTTAATTTCTTTGTTTTTTTCAATAAAATCTTGATTTTTTTGCTTTATTTTCAATTTCTTTATCTCCTCATCCTTCTCTTTGATGATTTTATTGAGCGAATTTATATGAGTTTTCAGCAATAGAATTTCTTCCTGTGCCTGCGATTTCTCAAATAATAAGGTATTGGTCAGTTTATTGAAAACTGTAAAAGTTCTGATGTTTTCAGCTTTAACTATCTCTGCAATATATTGTTGTTCAACAGTCATAGTACTACTTACATACTCTTTTTAGCTGCTTGTTTAAAGTCTGCAATTAAATCGTTTATATCTTCTAAACCTACCGATACACGAATTAACCCTTCAGTAATGCCCAATTTTGCTTTATCCTCTTTCGGCAGTTTGCTATGGGTAGTTGTATTCGGATTCGTGATAATTGTACGCGAATCTCCCAGATTAGATGATATAGAAACTATTTTTAGTTTTTGTGTAAAACGGTTTACACGCTCAAAGCCTCCTTCCAGGTCAAACGTTACCATAGCACCACCGGCTTTCATTTGTTTTTTAGCCAATTCATATTGAGGATGTGATGGTAAGTGAGGATATTTCACATTTACAATTCCTTCCATTTTCTCCAAAGCTTTTGCCAATTTCATCGCGTTCTCACAATGTCTTTCCATTCTGAGTTCAAGAGTCTCTAAACTCTTTGATAATACCCAGGCATTAAATGGAGACATTGACGGGCCTGTATGTCTGCAAAAGAAACGAATAGGAGCCATCAATTCTTTTGTTCCTGTGATTACTCCTCCTAATACACGGCCTTGTCCATCCATAAACTTCGTGGCTGAATGTACAATCAGGTTAGCGCCATAGTCTGTTGGTGTGTGAATAATCGGCGTAGCAAAGCAATTATCTACGTAATAAATAAGATTATGTTTTTTAGCAATGCGCCCAACCATAGCCATGTCAACCAATTCCAGGCCTGGATTCGATGGGGTTTCCAGATATATCATTTTAGTATTTGGTTGGACTGCTGCTTCCCATTCACTTTCAGGGGCAGTTGCATCTAAATACGTATGTGTGATACCCCATTTAGACAAAATCTGCGTAAGAATCTGATGCGCAGACCCAAATAAAGCTCTAGAAGACACCACATGGTCGCCTGATTTTAAGTGCGCTGCAAAGCCAGCAAATACAGCTGCCATACCCGTAGCCGTAGCGAGACCTTCCTCACAGTTTTCGAGCATACAAACCTTATCAATAAACTCTTGAACTGACGGGTTTGAAAAACGTGAATAAAGATTACCTTCTAATGTTTCGTCGAAAATGGCTTTACCCTGGGCGGCATCTTCGAAACAAAAGCTACTTGTTAAAAATAATGGAGTAGAATGTTCTCTATATTGTGAACGTTTGGTCTGAATTCTTATTGATTGCGTCTGTTTCTTCATTGCCCAATGTTGTACTTACTGATTAATCTATAAATTAAAAATCCCCTTTTTCATAATTGGCTAACCAATTTTTTTTGACACCTTCAATCTGATTGAAGAAAGGGATAAAATATTTTTTCATGTCTGCTTCAAAATCTCCGCTGGTATAAAATGGTTTTTCAACGAAAACGGTCTTTCGAGGGTAATCAAAACCAACCATAATAATAGGCACTTTGGCTGCATGTGCCATATAGTAAAACCCCGTTTTCAACCTAGCTACATTCTTCCGGGTACCTTCCGGAGCAATGGCAACTAAAAGCTTTTCGTGTCTGTTAAACGTTTCTGCTACCTGCTGAACAAAATTCGTACTACGCGAGCGTATTACAGGTGTACCACC
>CBIHRH010000541.1:0-4152 GCA_966212365.1 uncultured Emticicia sp.
TGTGGCGTAGCGATAACCTTTTTATATCCTAAGGCCTGAAGACCCCGGATGATAGTAATACTTTGATCGACGTTAGAAGCTCCATCATCTAAGTGGGGCAGAATATGGGCATGTACATCGACGGTCAGTGGGTGTTGGGCAAAAGCACTATTTTTTCCTAATAGAGGTTTTTTGAACAATGTTCTAAACATTGATTTGTCGTTGTTTTGTGGCTTAATTCAGGATTCAATCTAAGGAACTTCCTATTGATTACAAATGTAAACCAACACCGTGCCAAAACACTCTATTAGTAGTATAAATATACTAAGCGGTAGCAAATGCTTAATATCAGAGGCTTTAAAAAAAAATATTTGAAAGATGATAGAATTGGTATCATTTATGACAAACCGCCACCCATTTTGTTCTTAGAAAATATCCTTAAATTTGGGTAATTCCAGGTCTTTTTGAGAAATATTCGGATTTTCAATTCCCCAGTCAATGCCAAGGTCCGGGTCATTCCAGATAATACCGCCTTCAGAGGCTTTATTGTAAAAATTCGTACATTTATAAGTAAACAGACATTGCTCCAGGGCTAAGAAACCATGAGCGAAACCTGCCGGTATATACACCATATTCTGAGTTTTGGCATCTAAAAGAAATTTCTCGTGCTTTCCGAAGGTAGGAGAGCCTGGGCGCAAATCTACTGCCACGTCGAGCGCTTTTCCCATAATTACTCTTACCAATTTTCCTTGTGCATGAGGTTCACTCTGAAAATGCAGGCCTCTTAAAACACCTGCCGAAGATAAAGATTGATTATCCTGAACGAATTCGAAAGGAATACCATTGTCAGAAAAAGCCTGCTTATGGTACGATTCTAAAAAATATCCTCTTTCATCGCCAAAAATACGAGGCAGAACTTCTATTAATCCCTCTATAGATGTTTTTCTAAACTCCATTATTCTTTATATTCGATTTTTAGATTACCGTATAGAACTATGTCAATTCGCGGTAGTAGCAATGTTAGCCACTGTTTATGCTTTCAATTAAGCAATAGTTTATGCAAAAGTAATATTTATTAAATAATTTCAAGGTACTTTCTTATTAAATCAATAGAATTAAGGAAATTTGTCAAAATTTTTCTACTGTATGACCAAACAACAACTCTTTGAGCAAATTTTAAAAAAGAAATCGTACCTGTGTGTTGGGCTTGATACCGATATAAAGAAAATACCGCCACATCTCTTACAAACTGAAGACCCGATTTTTGAATTCAATCGCCAGATTATAGATGCTACTGCTCAATATGTTGTGGCTTATAAACCGAATATCGCTTTTTATGAGGCAATGGGGGTAAAAGGATGGCAGAGTCTACAAAAAACGATGGATTATATCCCCAAAGAATGTTTTACGATAGCGGATGCAAAAAGAGGCGATATTGGTAATACTTCAGAACTATATGCGCGCACGTTTTTTGATAAAACCTCTTCCGGGTTTGATTTTGACTCCGTAACAGTAGCGCCGTATATGGGACGGGATTCAGTACAACCCTTTTTAGCTTTCGATGGGAAGTGGGTTATTCTTCTGGCATTGACTTCTAATATAGGCAGCAACGATTTTCAACACCTGAATGTTGAGGTTGATGGTGAGCAGAAAGCTTTATTTGAACAAGTATTGACAAAATCGAAGGAGTGGGGTAGTAGTGAATCGATGATGTATGTGGTAGGTGCTACTCAGGCTGATAAATTGGCCGAAATCCGTAAAATAGTACCGGATCATTTTCTTTTAGTGCCTGGGGTTGGTGCACAGGGAGGAAGTCTCGAAGAAGTATCCCGCTATGGTATGAATAAACAATGCGGATTGTTAGTCAATTCATCAAGAGCGATTATTTATGCTTCCAATGAAGAAGACTTTGCAGATAGAGCCAGAGAAGAGGCGCAAAAAGTACAACAAGAAATGGAGAAGTATCTTTCAGCAATTGTATAATATTTTGGTCAATAGGTTTATACTACCATGACAGAAGCTTTTATTCACTACCTGTGGCAATTTCAACAATTCAATAAATCTTTGCTACGAACTACCAATCAGGAATCTGTCAAGATTCTGAAAACCGGTATTCTGAATACCGATGCGGGGCCTGATTTTTCGCAGGCAAGGATTCAGATTGGAGAAATAGAATGGGCAGGGAATATTGAGATTCATCTTAAATCGTCAGATTGGAATAACCATAATCACCAGCATGATGGAGCCTATAACAATGTGATTCTGCATGTAGTTTGGGAACATGATATGCCTATCTTAAGGAAAGACGGCAGTGAAATTCCTACTTTTGAATTGAAACCGATTACTGAGGCATCATTATTAAATAAATACCAGATTCTCCTTACCGATAAAAGTATAATACCATGCGCTCCGCAATTTAAGAATGTTTCAGATTTAGCCAGAATTGCCACATTAGACAAAGCTTTGACTAAAAGACTGATACAAAAATCGAAAATTGTTGAGGAATTATTAGAAGCAAATCAGGGCGATTGGGAAGAAACAACATATCAGTTATTAGCCAGAAATTTCGGCTTTAAAATCAATTCTGAGGCTTTTCTGCGATTAGCCCAGAATCTGCCATTAAAAGTATTACAAAAGCATCGCGATAATCTCACGCAAATTGAAGCCATTCTTTTCGGGCAATCAGGATTATTGACAGGAGTAGATGAATATTCAAAGAAACTAGTACAGGAGTATGACTTTTTTGCTGCCAAATTCTCTTTGAAAGCGCAAAAACTAGATGTACACGAATGGAAATTGCTTCGTACTCGCCCTTCTAACTTCCCAACTATCAGAATTGCGCAACTGGCAAAGTTGATAACTTTGCAAAAGAGCTTTTTCTCATTGTTTACACAGACTGAATCTGTTGAAGATTTGCGAAAGGCATTACAAATTAAACAATCTGACTATTGGTTGGAACATTATCATTTTGATAAAAAGATAGAAAGGAAAAGTAAGGGACTTGGAAAGGATTCGATAGATAATCTACTAATCAATACAGTGATTCCATTATTGGCGTGCTACTCGCAAAAAATGGATAATCAGGTGTATATGGATAGAGTCATTGCTTTCTTAGAGTCATTCCCGCCGGAGAGTAATCATATTATTGATATGTGGAAGAATCTTGGGTTGGAAATTAAGTCCGCTTTCGATGCGCAGGCAAGTATTGAATTGTATAATAATTTCTGTAGCCAGAAGAAATGTCTGCAATGCAATATAGGCATTGAGATTTTGAAGAAGTAAATTTTACATTTTCATAAACAAAATGCCTTGTCAACAACAAGGCATTTTGTTTATATGGGCTTTAATAGACCTAAGCCCGGTTAATCAGACTAATACCTGACACCATCAGAATGAAGCCTAATATAGCCGGTGCAATTTTTCTGGCACCCTCTACATCAAATCCCATCAATCTATTATTGCTCGACATAAAAGCGGCACAGGCAAAAAGCAGCAGTATTAAGCCTATCCCTGTTAATATCCCTCCTAAAGTTCTTTTAAACTTAGCGTTTTCGTCATTATTCATAAAAAAATTAAGATTTAGGTTCAAGTGAATGTGCAAATTCTCTTATATGTTCTTTATTCTTTACTGGTTTAAAATTCAGTTTTTCTCCTTCAGCAATCATGAAATCGTATGCCGTATCAAAATCATTCGGAATAATACCTTCCAGAATGGCTTCCCTGATAGCTACTTTTATATCGCCTACTTCACGGGAAGGTTTTAAGTCAAATACTTCCATGATGATTTCTCCGGTGATGACAGGTTGAAAATTACGGAGTTTGTCCTTAGCCTCCAGTTCAATCAATAATTCTTCTACCTTATCAAAGTTGCCTAAATAGCGTTTTACTTTACTCATATCTTTAGAGGTAATATCTGCCCGGCACAAAATCATCAGATATTCTATATCATCACCTGCTTCAAACAATAGACGACGTAATGCTGAATCAGTTACACCCTCTTTAGCCAAAGCAATCGGGCGTAAATGCAGTCTTACCAGATTTTTCACCATCTTCATTTTGGCATCTAAAGGGAGTCTCAACTTCTTGAAGATACCAGGAGTCATTTTTGCTCCTAATTCCTCATGTCCATGAAATGTCCAACCAACTTGTGTATCAAATCGTTTGGTTGGAGGT
>CBIHRH010000542.1:0-4142 GCA_966212365.1 uncultured Emticicia sp.
CACCCCACTTGGGTATGGAACACCAGACATTGAATGCTTATGGTAATAAGTTCAGATATACGATGGTAGGCGGAAAAGAGTTTGACTGGCTGATGCACCATGAATTTGGGCATGAATGGTGGGGCAATAAAGTAACTGGTATCGATTGGGCTGATATGTGGATTCAAGAGGGAATTTGTTCTTTTGGAGATGCTATGTACACACGCGAATATGAAGGAGAAGAAGCTTATTTGAAAAGAATGGAACGAACAGGTCGGGCCACACAGAATAAGTTACCAGTGGTATTAGGCGAACACATGAATGCTGATACCGTGTATCATGGGGATATTTATGGCAAAGGTGCATTTTTCATGCATACACTTCGCTATGTAATAGGTGACGATATTTTCTTTCCTGCTTTAAAAAAGTTTGCCACAAGCCCTGAATACACTTATGACAATCTGGTCAATACAAATAATGTGGAGGCATTTTTTAGCAGGGAATCAAAACAGAATTTGAAATCATTATTTGATTTTTATCTTCGTACAACAAAGAAATTAGAGGTTGACGTAAAGAAAACAGGAGATGAAGAATATCAAATTTCAACTCTTAATTATGCTGAAGCTTTACCTATTGATATCCTGTCAGATGGTCAAATTGAACGAAAAATGATTAGCTTAATTCCTATAAAGATAAAGAGTAAAACAACTCCGGTCATTGATCCGAAGACTTATTACCTTAAAAAAGTAATATATGAGTGATACTTTTTCAAAAACGTGTTGGAGGGAGTAGGTAAATCTGCTAATTTTGCATTTTAGAAACCTATCATGACAGAACAAATTCTTATTCTTGATTTCGGTTCGCAATTTACTCAGTTAATTGCCCGAAGAGTTAGAGAACTTAATGTGTATTGTGAAATACACCCTTTCAATAAAATTCCAGCCATCACTTCCGAAATTAAAGGTATTATCCTTTCCGGTAGCCCATGCTCTGTGCGTGAGGAAGATGCGCCTATTGTTAATTGGCAAGATTTCCCGGTTGGAGTACCAGTTTTAGGTATTTGCTATGGTGCCCAGATGATGGCTCAAACAGGAGGTGGAGAAGTATTGCCTTCATCTATCCGGGAATATGGACGTACAATTCTGAATAAAATTGATAACCGTTATGCCTTATTCAAAGAAGTAGCCGATAATACTCAGGTATGGATGTCACACAGTGATACTATCGCAAGCCCTCCATCAGGCGCTGATATCATTGCCTCCACAGAGACAGTTAAAGTAGCAGCTTTTAAATTGCATAACCGGCCTCTCTATGGTATTCAGTTTCACCCTGAGGTTACACATACACTACAAGGTAAGACCATTCTGAAGAATTTCGTTGTTGATATTTGCGAATGTAGTCAGAACTGGACGCCAGATTCATTTGCAGAAGCCTCAATCAAGGAATTAAAAGAGAAACTAGGCAACGATAAAGTAATTATGGGTTTATCGGGTGGAGTAGATTCATCGGTGGCCGCTACTTTAATTCATCATGCCATTGGTAAAAACCTCTACTGTATTTTTGTAGACAATGGTCTTTTGCGTAAAAATGAATTTGAAGAGGTTTTAGAATCGTATAAAGGCTTAGGTTTGAATGTGATAGGTGTGGATGCTAAGGAGCAGTTTTATAAAGCACTCGAAGGTCTGACAGACCCTGAAGCGAAACGCAAAGCTATTGGTAAGACCTTTATTGATGTTTTTGACGCCGAATCACACAAGATTGAAGGAGCAGCCTGGCTAGGCCAAGGGACTATTTATCCTGATGTTATTGAGTCTGTTTCAGTAAAAGGCCCTTCAGTTACGATTAAATCACATCATAATGTAGGTGGTTTACCTGATTTCATGAAGTTGAAAGTAGTTGAGCCATTGAGATTACTCTTTAAAGATGGTGTACGCGAAGTAGGTAAATCTTTGGATATTCCACAAAATATCCTTGGTCGTCATCCGTTCCCAGGTCCGGGTTTAGCTATTCGTATTTTGGGTGATATTACCGCGGAAAAAGTACAGATTTTGCAAGAGGTAGATGCTATTTTTATCAATGCCTTAAAAGATAACGGCTTGTATGATAAAGTATGGCAGGCAGGAGCTATATTATTACCAGTACAGAGTGTCGGGGTAATGGGTGATGAAAGAACCTACGAAAAAGTAGTTGCTCTTCGCGCAGTTACAAGTGTTGACGGTATGACCGCCGATTGGGCTCATTTGCCATATGAATTCTTAGCTGATGTATCCAACGAAATTATCAACAGAGTAAAAGGTGTGAATAGAGTGGTGTATGATATCAGTTCAAAACCACCGGCAACTATTGAATGGGAGTAATATTTCGATATGTTATAAACAAAAGAAGTTCTTTCATCGAAAGAGCTTCTTTTGTTTATAACGTTTATTTTATTCATACACGATTTGAAAAATAGTGACAAAATTAATTAGCGCTAATTTCTCCAAATTGTAATTTTTCTTGATTCGCTATTTTATCAGATGCTTTAGCATCTGTAGGTTTTACGTCAGAGCCTGCTATAATCCCTTCTTTGGCTTTCTTGGCTTGAAATCGTCTTACTTCCAGCCAATTAGCAACTAAGAAATAACACACCAAAAGGAAAAGAATAAAGAAACAAAGCTCTGTATTGCTAAAATATAGTCTCGCTGAGTAAGTTATTACGGTTAATATAATAGTAACAGCGTAAAGTGTGAATGATGCTTGCATATGAGTCAGATTGTTATCAATTAACAAATGGTGCATATGCATACGATCTGCTTTAAATGGTGATTTGCCTCTTAAAATACGTATGGAGAATACCCGGATAGTATCAAAAATCGGAACGACTAATATAACAATCGCGATGATTGGAGCGCTCACAAACGAACTTGAAGGGTCCCAGGCATGTAATACATTGAAATGAATGAATTTTACGGCGAGAACCGTAATAATATATCCGATAATCAATGAGCCTGTATCGCCCATAAAAATCTTGTTATTCTGCGAGAAATTGAATCTTAAAAATCCTAACAAAGAGCCAGAAAGACATAGAGCCAGACAAGCCAATGAATAATGATGATTAATCAGAAACCAAAGACCAAAACCACCGCTGGCAATCATACCGATACCTCCTGCTAAACCATCAATCCCGTCTATCAGATTGAAAGCATTAATCATGGCAACAAATATAAATATGGTAAGCCCGATACTCAGTAAATAAGGTATCTCTCCAATACCGAAGATGCCGAACATATCAGAAATCCTTAAATCACAACCTACAACAACAATTGCAGAAGCAATAATCTGAATACCTATTTTTTTAGTTGGAGATAAAGCATACAAATCATCTTTAATTCCTAAGAAGAAAAGAATGGTCATTCCCGCAAAAACTTTATGGAGCAAAATACCTTCATCGCCAAAATTCCATATCATGTAGCCAATTAATATACCTGCAAAAATGGCAACGCCGCCGAACGTTGGTGTGGGAGTACTGTGTGAACTTCTTTTAACCGGATTATCCATCAATCCACGTAAACCGCTTATATTAATAATGACAGGTATTGAACGCAGACTAATAAAAAGTGCGATAATAGCTGAAATCAGGATTTGGATGTTTTTATCAGGTATTAGTGATTCAAATGTGGGAAACATTAGATTTTGATTTAGAAAATACTTTTGGGGTATCTAATTTTACAAAATAAACACTTTTTTTTGTGTTTATAGAAAAAAGTGAAATTCTTTTTGCCAATTTTTTTATCAAATGGCAATAATTCTTTCACGAACGGCTTGGGCAGGGTTGCCCTGATATATCTGGTAAGCCTCAAGATTATGTGTGGCAACAGAATTTACAGATAGCACAGCATGCGAAAAACAGGTTACACCTGCACAAACAACGGCTCTAGCCCCTATCCAAACCCCATCATTCAATACAATATCCTCAATAATAAGGTCAAAAGTCTCTCTTTTATAATTATGGTTGCCAGATAATAATAAAGCACCCTGTGAAATGCAGACATTATTACCAATTCTGACTTTACCTATATTATCTATCCAAACGCATTCACCTACCCAAACATTGTCTCCGATTTCTAAGTTCCATGGGGCCTTTATGTTTACCATAGGTTTTATTGTAATACCATTTCCTATTT
>CBIHRH010000543.1:0-4141 GCA_966212365.1 uncultured Emticicia sp.
TGGATGAAATGAGAAATGAGATTAAAGGTAGTCCGGGCACTGAGATTTCGGTACAACGCGAAAACAACGGACCACCAACGGGTAAACCGATTTCGATTGAGATTATGGGGGATGATTTCAATACTCTGATAAAACTCGAAAAACAGGTTCGTAATGAAATTCAGAAGGAGAATATCAAAGGTATTGAAGAGTTAAAATCTGACTTGATTACCAATAAGCCTGAAATTATTGTTGATGTAGATAAAGTAAAAGCACAGCGCGAGGGCATTAGTACCTCGCAGGTCGCGATGGCTATTCGTACAGCCTTATTTGGTGCTGAGATATCGAAATTCAGAGATGATAAAGATGAATACCCGATTCAGTTACGCTTGAAAGCAGATGACCGTAACCAGGTTGAGAAACTTTTGAGTATGAATATCACTTACCGTGATATGAATATGGGAGGGGTATTGCGTCAGGTTCCTTTGAATTCAATCGCTAATATCAGTTATTCAACAACATTCAGCCAGATTAACCGTAAAGACCAATCCAGAATCATTACACTGGGCTCTGAGGTATTGAATGGATACAATGCCAACGAAATAGTTGCAGAGATTCAAAGCAAGGTTATTGACAGAATGGAAGTACCAAGTGGATACTCTGTGAAAATGGGAGGAGAGCAGGAAGAACAAATGGAGTCAATGATGTTCTTAATGGGCGCTTTAGGTGCAGCAGTATTGCTTATCTATCTGATTCTGGCGACGCAGTTTAACTCAGTCGTGAAACCGATTATCATCTTTGTTACCATCTTACTGTCGTTTATCGGGGTATTCTTAGGTTTCATGGTATTCGGTATGACATTCTCAATCATTATGTCTGGTGTAGGTATCATTGCATTGGCTGGTATTGTGGTGAAGAACGGTATCTTGCTCATAGAGTTTACAGATGAGCTGAGAGATAGAGGTTATCCATTGAAACAAGCCATCGTTGAAGCAGGTGGTGTTCGTCTGACTCCGGTATTGTTAACGGCCTCTGCGGCAGTATTAGGTCTTGTGCCTTTGGCTTTAGGTTTAAGTATGGACTTTGTTACCTTATTTACTGAATTCAATCCTCACATTTTCATCGGTGGTGATAGTGCGGTATTCTGGGGTATCCTGGCCTGGACGATTATATTTGGCCTATCTTTCTCAACTGTGCTTACACTGGTTATCGTTCCTTGTATGTACTATATCAATGAGCGAGTAAGAGATAAATATTTCCGTAAAAACAAGAAAGCGACATCGGCTAAAACCAAAGAAGTTGTTGCTTGAAAATAGGCCCTTCTGAGGCTATACAACCCCACAAGATATACGTTTCTTGTGGGGTTTGTTTTTTTTAACTAGCCTTTTTTGAAAAAAAGGTTAATTTTTTTAAGAAATTTTTTTATAAACTAATTTGCTGATAGTCAGCAAATTATAAATTTACTTATAAGAAATGACAATTTTTTTAACGAAAAATTTGTTCGTTTATAAAAAATTATATTCCTTTAATTATTGTCTCACATTCTTTTGGCACGAAAAATGTGGAGAGGGTCTGTAAAAGGCCCTATTATTAATGGAAAAACTCTACGTCTCACATGCAGAAATTAAGTCTCAATCAATCCCTTCAACAGCGGCTGTCTCCTCAACAGATTCAGTTTATCAAGCTGTTGCAAATTCCAACTGCTGAACTGGAACAAAGAATAGAAGAGGAACTCGAAGTAAATCCAGCCCTGGAAGAAGGTATGGACATGGACGATCGTGTGAAAGACGAATATGAGGAGGATGACTATGGTAATGATGACTACGACGAATATGGCGAATATGAACGCTACGAGGGGCTTGACGTAAAACAATACTTAGACCAAGACGATTACGCAGGTTATAAAATGTACGGCGACGGCTGGGGCGATGATGACAGAGACGTAATGCCCGTAGTTGCTACCAGTACATTGGCTGAGTCGTTAGTACAGCAATTAGGCTACCTGCGCCTGGATGCCAGACAAGAGGCAATAGGTTTGCAATTGATAGGCAGTATTGAAGAAGATGGTTATATCCGTCGTCCGCTTCGCTCTATCTGTAATGATTTGGCTTTCACACAAAATATTTATACTACTGAAGAAGAGCTATCAGTTATTCTTAAAAAGGTACAGACATTTGAGCCTGCCGGTATCGGCGCCAGAGATTTGAGAGAATGTCTTTTATTACAATTAGAAAGAAAAGACTTTGAAGATATTGAGGTAGAAGTTGCTATCAAGATTATTACTGATTTTTTCGACGAGTTTACCAAAAAACATTATGAGAAAATCCAGAGACGCCTCGATGTAGATGATAGTATTATGAAAGAAGCTATCAGAGTTATTACGCGATTGAATCCTAAACCAGGTAATACAGGGAGTGGTGATAGCACAGCGGCCTATCTGATGGCGGATTTTATCGTGACTAATAGTAATGGTAAGCTGGATGTTATTCTGAATTCTAAAAATGCACCTGAACTTCGGGTAAGCCGCTCATTTGCCGAAATGCTTGACACGTATGATAAAACCGATAAAAATGGTTCAGCGCAACATAAAAGCATTAAGGAGACGGTAACCTTTGTTAAACAGAAATTAGATGCGGCTAAGTGGTTTATTGATGCCATCAAACAACGTCAACAAACACTTTTAAAAACTATGAAAGCGATTGTTGAATACCAAAGAGATTTCTTCCTGGATGGTGATGAATCTAAGCTAAGACCAATGATTCTGAAAGATATTGCTAACCGTATTGAAATGGACATCTCTACTGTTTCACGTGTAGCAAATAGCAAGGCCGTACAAACCGATTTTGGTATTTATCCGCTTAAATATTTCTTTTCTGAGGGTATTGCCACAGATTCGGGTGAAGATGCCTCTAGCCGTGAAGTAAAAAATATTCTGAAAGAACTGATTGAAAACGAGCCTAAAAACTCACCACTTTCTGACGATAAATTAGAAAAAATGTTGAATAAGCGTGGGTATAACATCGCCCGCCGTACCGTTGCCAAATACCGTGAGCAATTGAATATCCCGGTAGCACGTCTGCGTAAGCAATTGTAATTTTCTACTAAGCCCCAAAGAACCTTAAAAAGCGAAAGTCAGCTATTTTAGCTGACTTTTTTATTATTGTGGCGCGAGCTTCCAGCTCGTCGCAATATCCGCTACATGCGGCGAGCTAGAAGCTCGCGCCACAGGAGTTACTTACACAATCAACTTAAACCCTTCTCCATGCATATTCATGATTTGTATGGATGAATCATCTCTCAAATGCTTACGAAGCTTAGTAATGTATACATCCATACTGCGCGCATTGAAATAGCTATCGTCTCCCCAGATGAGTTTTAAGGCAAAACTTCTGCTTACTGACTGATTTTTATTCTGGCAAAGTAGTTTCAGCAATTCAGCTTCTTTCGTTGTCAGTTTAGTCTGACTGCCATTATGAGCTAATGTGTTCGTCTGGGCATCGAAAGCGTATTCGCCAATCTGAAAGGTGTTGCTCGGTACATCAGATTCCTGTTTATTGATACGACGAAGAATGGCTTTCATCCGCATCAATAGCTCTTCCATGCTGAAAGGCTTCGTGATATAATCGTCGGCACCTACTTTAAAGCCCTGAATAGTATCTTCTTTCATCGATTTGGCAGTCAGGAAGATAATCGGGACGTCTTTGTCTTTCATGCGTATTTCTTTCGCCAAAGAGAATCCGTCTTTTTTGGGCATCATCACATCGCAGATGCACATATCATAATTGCCTTTTTCGATAAACATTTTGATGCCCTCTTCGCCATTCTTTGCCAGATCGGTGTCGAATCCTTTGGCCGTCAGGTACTCTTGCAAGAGCATACCTAAATTAGGGTCATCTTCTGTCAATAAAACTTTCATATCTTAGCCCTCATGGGTTTAAAAACGGTCTGAGTGGATTCAAGCCGTTTGTAAGTACAACAACTACACTCTTCTGTTCAAAGGCAGATACACTTCAAAGCTACTACCCTCTCCTATTTTACTTTCAACATTTATCATCCCTTGATGCGACTCTACCATTTTCTTCACATAGCTTAATCCTAGGCCAAATCCTTTTACATCATGCAGGTTTCCGGTTGGTACTCTATAAAAACGTTCGAATATCTT
>CBIHRH010000544.1:0-4130 GCA_966212365.1 uncultured Emticicia sp.
TACAGATCAAACGATAATAGTCAGTGACATTCTCCTAAAATTGTTTGTGAAAGGTTTTCTAAGCGGTGATATAAACAATATTCATTGTCATCCGATAGTTAGTGAAGCAATTCGCCACTCTATCGTCCCCAATACGCAAAATTGCGAATTACTATTAAACTCACTTGGTCAACAATTATTTGATCGGTTAAGTAAAGCGATTGAAAGAACTGAGATAATAAAAGTTTCAGTAAAATATTTGAATATTCTGGAGAAAATAGCTTCCTACTTTGATGATAAGGTATTGTCAGAAAGAATGATTTTCAGAAATATATCCTTATTAGCTAATACAATTGGCGCTTTCAATCGTGCGAAAGATTATATTGAAAGGGACTTGGAATTTGTAAAACATCAAAAAGAAGAAAATCCCATTGCTTTTTGCGAAACAACAAGGCTCACAGCAGATACGGTAAGCCTGGCAGGCGAAAAAGAAAAATCTCTGCATTATTTAAAGGAGGCTATAGAAGTATTGGAGAATCATACATCTGCCTCACTTCCCGAAGGAAAACTGGAATTGCTAAGGATGTATAGAGATTCCGGATCATTAAACCTGCAAATGGGAGCCCTAAATGAAGCCATAGAAGATTTTGGGAAAGCCGAGATTTTTTTAAATTCACTTGATTATGAAGATAATTATGAAATAGGTTTATTAAATCTTGAAATTGCCAATGCGGCAATTGCTTTCAGTAATTTTAAGGTTGCCATAGAACTGATTAAAAAGGCAGAGACGTCTTTTAAGGATGCTGAGATACCAGATGATACCCCTCTTATCGGAAGCTGTTATTTATCCAGGGCATTAGCTGCTGCTGGATTAGGTGATTTTTCAGATGCGCAATTTGCCATAGAGCAGGGAATTAAGATTTTTCGTGGAACATTAGGTGAAGAACATATATTCATGTCAAGGGCTTATCTGATAAAATCCTTACTTGGATTAATACGTATCTCAGCTCAGATATTCTTTGGAGATGGAATGGACGAAGATGAGTCATTATTGAATAGAAAAATTAAACAAGCACTTGAAGATACAGGTAAAAGTATAAAAATTCTTGAAAAATATCGGGCAGAAGACCACATGGAATTTGCCATGCTTTACAGCAATTTTGGTTTATTAAGTAAGTTTGATAAAAATAATGAGGCTTGTTTAGAATATCATGATAAGGCTATTCAGATATTAAGAAAACAAGCCCAGCAAGGGTTTACTCTTGCAATTA
This sequence comes from uncultured Emticicia sp., assembly GCA_966212365.1. Lineage (GTDB taxonomy): Bacteria > Bacteroidota > Bacteroidia > Cytophagales > Spirosomataceae > Emticicia. Next base: position 1,251 of record CBIHRH010000544.1, read on the forward strand.
TTTGTTTTAGAGTTGCCGCTATTTTTATAGAAGATACTTTTTTACCAGCTCAAAAATTAGAAGAGTACCTGCATTTATCGGAGGAAAATTTACCAGATGGGGATGCATTTTCATTAATAAGAGGTAGTACAAACCTTCTTCTTGCTGATATTTATATGAAAGCTGATAAAAACCGTGAAGCTATAAAAGAACTGTCTGAAGCTCACAACCAATTTAAAATTCAATTCGAAGAAGACCATCCATTACACGTTCTTTGTATGCAAACTATCTCTTCGTTGCACTGTAAGCTAAATGAGCTTAATATGGCATTCAATTATCAGAAACAAGCAACCGATATATGTGAAACCCATATGTCACCGGATGATCCCGAATTAGCCACATCTTTCATGTTATTAAGTGAAAGATTCAGAGAAAAAGATGAAAGATTGGACGCTTTAAAATATCGGGTAAAAGCAGAAAACATTAACCCATCAGTTCGGTCAGAAATAGAAGATGCAGGAGATTGTGGCAAATTATACTTGTATTATGATTCAAAGACATCCAAATGGGTATTTATGATACTTAATGATGAAGAGTTCAGTTCATTATTAACGAAGAATGATATTTCTATAATCCCTGATAAATTAAAGCTTGATTCTTTTAGTTCTCAGTACAAGGCAGCTGAGAAAACTACCGAATTAACTAAAATCTATGGAGTCTGCTCGGTGATTAGCCCTTCTCAAAAATAAAAATATACTTTATTATAGACACCTGATCTATAAATAGAGGCTGTTGCTCTATTATATTTTTTGTTATTTTATCAAAGGTAAAATGTCTTTTCTTATTTTCCGTCAAATCAATTTAGTCTCAAAATTCCCTTTTTCTATCAGCAAATACGATGAAATTCACTTTTATCTTGTAATTTCGTTTGATGTTTCTATCAGGAGTCCATTACTTTTGCGACAATTAAAGTTCTCGCTTCTTTGAGAATAGTTCTTTTAAGTTTAAATGGCCCTTTACCTAAGCCTTTATAAACAAAAGCCGCATGAAAAAAGTTATCCATGTATTGCTGATTGATGATGATCCTGAGGATCATTTATTCTTCGAAATGGCAGTATCTGAGATGGAATTGCCTATTGAGTGCCACTTCGCAGATAACGGAGTTAAAGGACTTGCTATACTGAGTAATCAGGCATTTAAACCTGATTTTATTTTTCTTGATGTCAATATGCCCAAAATGAATGGCATGGAATGTCTTGTAAAAATCAGGGAAATAAAAAGGCTGAATGCTATACCGATTTACATGTATTCAACTTCGGCTGACAAGTTATTAGCAGAAAAGTGCTTAAAATATGGGGCAGAAGGATTAATAAAAAAAGAAACAGAGATTTCTGCCATTTGCAAAAAGATTCTTAGTATTTTTGAGAATCATACTTCACCCGATTGACCAATACTCCTTCCTAAGATTTTATTATTTTCATTTCTCGATAGAAATAAATTTGTAATAATCACTTTATAGGATATCCATGGCATCTGATCATACAAAAGAGAGGAAGAATAAAGAGGCGCAAAAGAATCCAGAGCAAAGACTCATTGTGATAGGTGCTTCATCGGGTGGATTCGAGGCCATAAAAACAATTGTAAAAAACCTGCCTGCAGATTTTGAAACACCCATTTTTATTGTGTGGCATATGAGCCCTGATATTCGCGGTATAATGCCACAGGTGCTTAATCGTGAAAATAAAATTTATACGGCTCACGCCTACGACAAAGAACCCATAGAACCTCACCGGATTTACATTGCTCCCCCTGACTATCATATGCTGATTGAAGACGGGAAGGTTCGTGTAACACGCGGGCCTAAAGAGAATCGTTTCCGACCCGCAGTTGATCCGCTGTTTCGCTCGGCGGCCTATGCCTGCAATAGCCGTGTGATTGGTGTTATTTTATCAGGCGCATTAGATGATGGCACGGCAGGTTTATGGGCAGTAAAGGAATACGGAGGCATTGCTGTGGTACAGGACCCAAGTGATGCAGAAGTTGCATCTATGCCGGAGAGCGCCCTGCGTGAAGTAAATGTAGACTACTGCGTGCCGGTTGCTGAAATGGCTGATTTACTCGTCCGCTTATCTAAAGAACCATTTAAAAAGATGGAGGCCATAAAAGATGAACAAACAAAAAAGGAAATTGAAATTGCCGCTGAAGCAGAGGGAATAGAGAGAGGAGAATTAAAATTTACCGAACTTACCCCTTATACCTGCCCTGAATGCCACGGTGTTTTATCGCGCTTACATAATGACCACATTATTCGTTATCGTTGCCATACAGGTCATGCCTATTCAACTGAGACATTGATGCTTTCCATTTCAGAAAAAATTGAGGACAATTTATACAGTGCCATTCGTGGCATTGATGAAATCGTAATGCTGATGAACCATTTAGGAGACCACTATGCAGAAGCCAATCATCCGAAACTGGCAGCAATGTATTTTCAAAAAGCAAAAGAGGCCGACGATCGTTCGCAGTTAGTGCGTAAAGTGGTAAAGGAATACGAACAGGTAAGCAAAAACAAACTCGAACTGGAGTTTTCAAAAGGTGCAGTAAAAAGTTAAACAATGGCAAAAAGACGGGTTAATGAAAAACAAACGCAGCAAGCTCCTCTGGAGGGAGCAGCTGTTGGTAAGGACGAATTACTCATTGTAGGTATCGGTGCTTCTGCCGGAGGCATACAGGCACTGCAGGATTTCTTCAGGCGGGTACCTGCTGATTCGGGTATAGCATATGTAGCCATACTGCACCTGTCGCCCGACCACGACAGCAAGCTGGCAGAAGTATTGCAGCAGGTAGCAAGCATTCCTGTATTGCAGGTTACGAAAAAGGTATCTGTAGAAGCCAATAAAG
>CBIHRH010000545.1:0-4129 GCA_966212365.1 uncultured Emticicia sp.
AAGTAGTTCCCAGCGATTTTTTAATTGATACATTAGATAATGACTAAGATAAGTTTCAGGATAATTCAGATAATTATAAGAGATAAAATATATTAAATCTTCATTTTTAATAAGTGGTTCAATTTCTATTAGAATATCATTAGTCTTGTAAAATAAGACATCAGATAGTCCATTGTAATATTTTTCTTTATTTGTATCCATTGCAATAATATTTTAGAATTTTTAACGATAAAGCACAACATCTAAATCATCTGTTAGTCCAGAATTTAATAATAATTTAGCTTGATTAATTAATTCTTCCTTGGTCGGTTTATAATGTCCAGAATTATTGTTAACTGTGTTAATTTTACCTTTACTATTAATATAAATTTGTCCTGCCCCTTTTACGCTTGTAGCCTCATTTGCCATACCATAATGTCCTGCGCCAATTTTTAATTCTCCACTGTTCGAAATTGTAAAATCATACCATCCTTCATCTAAACCTTGTATTGCACCATCTTTAACAGAAAAATTAAAAGTCTCAGACTTTGGTTGTTTAGAAAATATTTTTGCCTCAATTTCACCAGACTCTTTAAAGAGCTTCATAAATTGAGAACCCGCAATAAGTGGCAAGAATATACCAGCACCGGCTGCAACTGTCTCACCTACTGTAGCACTTGATCCATCAAGATTTTTTCCTTGTGTAAGAACAGAAGCATCATTAGCATCTGAATAACCACCAAACTGCTTAACATATGAATGTATATAAGTTGCCATCTTGCTCCAACGAGACGGTTCCTCCTTTTTTATAATTCTTTCAATATGAATTAGAGTTGTAGCTCGTGAGTTAGCTTTATCCACTTCATTTCTTATTGATCTAAATGTTTTTTTGATACTTTCCTGTTGCCCAGGTGTAAGCATATTGCTTCTGCCACCCTCTAACCCATCTAAATCTACATTTGTAATGGGATTATTAGACGCATATTGATAATTAGTAAGTTCTGGAAATTTCGTTGTTAATGGGTCAACGGATATAAACCTTGCAGTTTGCAAATCCATACTTCTGAACCCATAATCAGACCATCCTAAATTAAACATATCAATCTTTTCCTTGCCATTATATTGATGTAAATTCTGGCTTGGAGAAGCGGTATAATAATCTGTACCCTTATGTTGTAACCCGAAAGGGAAATAAGAATTTTCTTGAGTCACTATTGGTGCGGGGAATACACCATTATCAGGGATTCCATCTGCCTCCCTGAAACTTAATCGTAAATTACCTAAATGGTCTGAATAATTGAACTCGTAAATAAATCCACCCCCATTCTTAGGTACTATCCTTCCTTCATCATGCCTTATCTGATATAACGATGTTATACTCTCTTTTAGTTGAAAAATCGATTTGTTCGTGTAATGAAATTCTTCACCGTTTGAATTAGTCTGCTTGATTTTTGTCCCACCTCCATTGTAGTAAAACCTGATCCAGCGCCCATCGCCGTAATTAATTTCTTTTGGCTTGTTCAAATAGGAATCGTAATTTATCAGATTAACTCCTTTATTGCCATCACTCTTTAAACTTCCATCATTCCAATAAGTATAATCGCTATTATTCCCGTTATCTCTAAAATCACCTACGTCTTCGTTTCCACTGATAGCATCAGTAACACCAGTTAAACGATTGCCAGTGTAAAAATAAGTCATCTGGTCAATTGGGCCAAAAGCTGTTGGTACACCACCACTAAGGCTTGTTGCTCCACTTCGGTTTAGGGTTTTGATATTTCCATTTTTATCATAAGCCCCAATGGAAAAGCTAAAATTCTCATTACTATACATACCTCCGGCATAGGTCGATGAAGTAACTCGTTTGGCAGGGTCATAATTATGTGTGTAACTACGGTTCGTTCCTGAATTTGCTTTACTTGTCCAAGTCTCCTTACCAATATTCCCATCATACCAATTAGCTGTTTCAAATTCTAATTTGTTAGTAAAAAAATCATTCTGGTCGGCATCTAAAGCAGGTTGATTGTTAGTACAATTGACACAATTCAACATGCCTCTGAGGTGATAACCAAAGTTGATTGTTTGCAAACCTTGTACAACTACATTGCTTGCGCCTTGTCCAATATTCGCTATATATGTATTGATATCTACTGCATCAATTGAAGTGCCTGGGTTAAGAATCACAGCTTTAGAAGCCAAATCTTCGGTATTGGCAGAAGGGTTAGGTGGACGATTAATATACTCTGGCGTACTGGCTTGCTGATACTGACGATCAGGGTAAAACTTCTTAGTTTTCTGCCTACCTATTTCATCATGCTCATAAGTAGCAACCGTTTCACCCACCGCATTCATACCCAATTTATATGCCGTTTTTCTTCCGGCATGATCATAGTCAAAGCGTTCCAGTTGTATGATTGCGGCATTGTTGGCATCACGCATTAAGTAGCGTATCTCTATGGCTTCTCCGGCAAAATTGTATTTAAAATCTGTTCGCTCTACATTGCCATAGAGATTGTGCGTATAAGTCTGGATAATTCTATTTTTGTTATCATAGTAATTCACATACACCAGCCAGTTCCCATTTTCACTGTTCCGGGTTCTGCCGCCTGTGGCCATACCTGTGCTTGAAGTGTGCAAGACATGATAGGCATTCGCTCCATCGAAAAGCATATCGTTGGGCCGCCAGTTATCATAGAAACTGAAATAAAATACTTCCCTGATTTCGTTGGTATCAAATACCTGCGGATAAGCATTGGAATAAGAGTAATAAATATCTCCACCCGTTACCCGGCTTTCGTATCTGTCACCTGTCCAGTTATCGGCTTCTGTTTGTAATTGTTGCCTGGTTCGGGCTTCCGCCTTTTCACCACTCATAATGAGGCGATTATAGGCATCGTATTTTTTGAATGTCCATTTACTCTGTTCACGTTGCAGAGCCGTCTGTGTCCAGACTAACCTATCCCATTTATCATAGACAAAATATTCCACTCCGGCTCCCGGCACTTTCTTTTCAATGAGCTGGCTTCGGTAATCATAGACATAGAAAAATACCCATTGATCCCATTCAGTAGAATTGTAATTGATGCTCTGATTTAACTCATAACCTTCCGGCTGAATAACGGCCTTGATGCGGGAGGAGCCATCATAGATATAGTAAGTCGTAATATATCCGGTAGCATCCTGTATTTGCTTTTGTACCAGTCGTCCTTGCAAATCATTATAGCTAATAGTTGTATGTCCTTGCTCATCCACTATACGGGTTTTGAAAATACTATTGGCAGGAAATGCACCATTGAGAACAATATTATTATTGGCATCCAGATAATAATAACGCACATCCGTTCCTGCGGACTCATTGTACATTTTTGTGTTTTTAGTTGCGGTTCTCCACGTCTGTCCTTCTCCGTATTGTTCCCTTGCCCGATTTAAAGGTGAATTATCGTAGACCGTTGTTTGTTTGTAAGGATAGGTATCTGCATAGAAAGATTGCGCCGTACTAATAGGATTAGTCTGATAAGCTCCTGTACCAGTCGATGCAGGGACAGGCAAAACAGCCTGATTCACCCTACCATAGTTATCATAGGTAACTGCACCGGAAACAATATCATTTTGCAAAGGTGATTGCTTGTAACCAATAGTCTGTAAGGGTCTGCCAAGTCCATCCATATATTGAATATTAATGACTGCTTTAGTAGGATCACTAGCATCGGCATCAGTGGTAGTAGCTATACGTAGTTTACTACGCACAACGGCGTTTTTATCCGTGCTTAGGGATTGACCCCCAGCCCCTAAAGGGGAGCAGAAAACAAAGAAGGTAATACAAAAAATATATAGATATAGATTTTTCATTTCTTAAAAAGTATAAGTGGATACATTCGTAAATTGCGTTTCGTTGATAAGGCTGTTACTGCCATAAGCATTGTTGTAAGCCAAAATGCCCAAGAGATAAGAGCCGTTAAAAAGACTTGAAGTGACATTGGTATAGAGTGTCCAGTCTGCATCATTATTCCAGGCAGGGATTGCCGACTGGCTGTACCAGACAGAAATCGTCGTGCCATCTTTCTTGAGCCTTATCCACGATGGTATCGTCGTAGCCTGATAACCAATCTGCCCATCTGCTGTACCGCTATTTTGCTCAAACAGGCTCAAC
>CBIHRH010000546.1:0-4128 GCA_966212365.1 uncultured Emticicia sp.
TGATATTAAGACTTTAGTGTTTAAACATCTGGACATTGAAAGTGCCAAGAAAGACCCATTATATTCCAGCTTGCTACCAAAAGTATTGGAAAGCATTCAAAACCCTGCTGATTATCTGGATTTGGTGAAACGTTATCAGTTAAAAGACCAGTCAGCACGTTTGGTAAATATGGCGATGACTGATAGTGTATATGGGGGAGAAGCCGCCAGAATGCAAGTGAGGATTAATGGCATCGGTGAGTTTCAGAAGTTGACCAAGAGCAAAGACGAAAACGTGGTGTTGAAGGCAATTGGTATGTATGGTAGTGTAGATGATAAGCCTGTAACAGATTATCTGATAGCACTATTCAATAATAAGAGCCTGAGTCAACCGGTGCGTGAAAGGGCTATGCAAGCCATGAATGGCTGGAATAGTGAAGAGATTCTCTGGGATCTGGTAAAAGCCAAAAAAGTGCCGGAAGATGTAATGCCAATTGCTAAAAAACTATTATTAGGCACCTGGCATGGCGATATTCGCACAGAAGCGATGAAAATGTTTGGTGCGGATGTTGATAAATCGATTGGCAGTGTAAGTGATTTAGTAAAACTGTCGGGTGATTCCAAAAAAGGCCACGAGGTATTCAAAATGTATTGTACTACCTGCCACGTGGGTAAAGGTGAAGGTACTAACTTTGGCCCTGCTTTGTCAGAAATTGGTAGTAAATTGTCAAAAGAGGCTTTATATACAGCCATTCTGAATCCAAGCCAGGGGATTAGCTTTGGTTTTGAAGGCTTCAAAGTAAAATTGAAAAACGGCACCGAAGTAGATGGTATGATTCTGACCAAGACTGAAAATGAGGTAACGATGAAAGCCTTGGGTAGTGCTACGCCAACTACTTATAAGCGCTCAGAAATTGCCTCTCAGGAAGCATTGAAAGAGTCATTGATGCCTAAGTTTCCACTCCAAAAACAGGAGTTTGTGGATTTGGTAGAGTATTTATCTACTTTGAAGAAATAAAATCCCATCAACCCGTGTCACGGCTCTACTCGTCCGAGTAAGGCCGTGGCACGGTTAATAGGGTAGAAGCTTACGATTGAAAGACATTAGTTAGCTTATTTCACATGTAATGTTATAAGTAAAATATAATTTTCTGGAGCGCCGAACCGTGCCACCCCCTTTTTAGGACGAGTAGAGGGGTGGCACGGTGATTCAAGATGAAACCAAAAATCACTTTAGAATATTGCCCTAAATGCCATTGGCTGATGCGTTCGGCCTGGATGGCACAGGAACTCCTGACAACCTTCGAAGAAGAGTTAGGAGAAGTAAGTCTGCGCCCCAGCGAAGTAGCAGGGAGGTTTCAGGTTATATTGAATGAAGAGGTAATCTTCGACCGCAAGCGTGAAGGGCACTTCCCTGAAATCAAGGAGCTTAAACAATTGGTTAGAGACCTTGTAGCTCCGGAAAAATCTTTGGGGCATAGTGATAGAAAAAGCGGTTGAAACCGAAAAATGTAGAATGTAAAACAGAAGAATGTAAAAGGAGCTTTTTAAAGAAATTTTACTGACATTTTTAAGTTTAAAAAATGAAAAAGGAACAATGTGAAAAAACACTTGTTCCTTTTTCATTTAATAGTTTTGTTTTAACCCTTTTTCGGTTTTACATTTATCATTTTACATTTTTCTGTTTAAACTTGCCTTTTCATTCTCTGTTTTCCTTTCTCCAATCAATCATAATTCGGAATATTCTTCCCTAAAACAATATCTCGTTTCCCAATCCAGACACCTTTATCATTTTTTGTGAGTTTAATAAGACCGCTTCCTCCGCGGTTTTCGTCTCTGGCAATTTCTTCTTTAGTTAAAAACCTATCTCCTTCAAAACGGTATTCATCAATATAGTATTCAGTTTTACCGGGCTCTTTAATAGTAGGGTGAATATGAGCCGGAATGGTGGCATTAGGATAGGAGGCCGGTCTTATACTTACAAATTTATATCGACCAGTATTATCAGTTTTTACCCATCCACGAAGTTTGCCATGACGTTTGGTGCATGCATCGCCTGTACCTCTGGAATAATTTCCTTTGGCATCGGTATGATAAATGTATAGAATTACATCAGGAGCTGGAGTTTTGCCATCTTTCTGATAGATAATACCCGTAATCTCCATAGGCTCTCCATCTTCGTCTTTATCTGAAATCTGGGCTGTCCATGCCAGATTCGCGGGCATTCTTTGATAAATAGCCTCGCAGCATTCGCAAGGACCACCTACTTTTTTTTGAGCTGATAGTCCAAAGGGTAATAAGAGCATTAAAACTAACTTTTTCATGTTGTTAATGTTTAAAAGTGAACAATTGAAATAAACAAATAGCCAGCTGAATGATAAAGTTGTAAACTCTATCATTTACCCTTATTTCAAGTATTACATACAGATTTTTTAATGAATAATTGTGAATTAGCGAATAATTTGTACAGCTTGAATTTGTGTGTAATTGCAAATTGGGTAACTTATTCACTAATTCGCAATTCACTCATTCACAATTTATTACTCAATGAATAAGATTCTCCTTATAATTCCGGCTCATACGCAATACTTTGGTGTTTTTTAGTATTACCGAGTAATCGCCGTTGAAGTGGGACTGTATTTCCTTAATAAAGTTGATATTGACAATAGTAGACCGATGAATACGTACAAAAATCTTAGGATTGAGTTTCTGTTCAAAGCTTGACAGCGTTTCATATAGCAAATGCTTGGATTTCTCAGTTTGCAGGCATATATAATTTCCCTCCGCTTCAATGTATATTAAGTCAACAGTTTTCAGTAGTTGTATCCGTCCACCATCTTTTACCGTAATAATTTCGGGATAGCTGGGCTGGGAAAATTGTTGAAAAAACAGACTGTATTTATCAAAAACCTGGGTTAAATCTTCTTTATTAGTTAATTGTAATTGCTTCAAAGCCTTCTGAAAAGTTTTGTCGAAACGCTCTTTATCAAAGGGTTTCAGCAGGTAATCTATCGCATTGGCTTCAAAAGCTTGCAGGGCATAATTATCAAACGCCGTTACAAAAATAATGAGGGGTAATTTGTCTGTATTTAGGCTTTTGGCTAATTCTATCCCATTCAGTTCGGGCATCTGAATATCCAGAAAAACCAAATCCGGTTGGTGTTTTTCGATGGCTGTTAACGCCTCTTTACCATTTTTACACAAAGCTACCACCTCAACCTGCGGATAGTCCTGCAGCTGTTTTTGCAGAATTTCTCTGGCTATCGATTCATCGTCGGCTATCAGAACTTTGTAGGTCATTTTAAAAGTGGTAAAGTTATCGTAACCGTAATACCATTGTCGGGCGTATTGCTTGCAATATCTAATGTTGCCTCCTCGCCAAAAAGATTCTTCAAGCGTTCCTGTGTATTCATCAAGCCAATTCCAAAATTGAAATGCTGAAAAGTTTCTATGCCATTGTCTTTTACGAGTAGTTTCAGTTTGTCTTGCCCATTCTGTGCCGAAATCTCTATCTTCCCTTGCTTTGAAAAAGGTTCAACGCCGTACTTTACTGCATTTTCTACCAAAGGTTGCAGTAACATTGGAGGCACAAAGACTTTCTGCAATTCATTATTGATGAGTATCTGATAATCTAAACGCTCTTCGAAGCGTACTTTCAGAATATCTAAATATAACTGCAAGAGATGCACTTCGTTTTTAAGTGGAACCAAATCATCATTGTTTTCTTTCAGACTCAAGCGTAATAAATCGCTGAGTTTCATCAGCATTTTTGTTGCTTTTTCTGTATCACCGTTCTGCATTAAGCCGATGATGTTATGATGCGTATTGAACAGAAAATGCGGTTGTAACTGCATTTTCAGAAAGCCTAATTTTGCATCTGACAACTGCTTTTCGAGATTAGCTTTATCAAGTTGCGCCTGTTGAAACTGACGGAAAATAGTATAAGCTTTATGGGCCGCCAGAATGATCCAGTAATTGACAAATTCATTAAAAAGAGAAACTGCCAGATTCCGTTTGAAAATAGTCTGGAATTGGGTTTGCCCGATAAACAGATTCCAGAACCAGGTAACAAGCACTGAATAAACAACTACCGCCAGAAAACTGATGGTTAAAGAAATCAATAAATTAAGCAATAAATGCCTTATTAAG
>CBIHRH010000547.1:0-4104 GCA_966212365.1 uncultured Emticicia sp.
AATCGGGTCAATGAATACAGGTTGTTAGAAAATAAGCGTCTTTTATTCAGAAAAAATAACGACTCTGTCTTTACTGATTTAGGCAAGCAAAAAGCTAAAACTGTTAAAAAACTTTTTGAAGAATCAGCAACCCTATTTCAGGAGACATCGGGTATCAATGAACCAGGTAATATGTATTATTTTGTACGATTGCAGAAAGACCAACAGACCCAGTCGGTAGTTTGGGGAAAACCCAATACGCAAGTGCCTGAAAAAGCCAAAGAATTGCATAAACAGTTAATGAATCTGGTACCAGTAACTAAGCAAGAATAGGTTTTCTCTATTATTAAATTCTAGAAAATTCTTGAGTTTTGATATACAAGGTCGTAGGATTTACCTATGACCTTGTGTGATTTGTATAAAAAAATCTATAGCTGTATTAAATCTGATTATTAAATTCTACACCTAACCCATCGACCACAATTTCAAACCTGTCCTTCACCGAAAATAATTACTCAACTCATTGCTAAATATCCTCAACTCGTGCACAAGGTTATTTCCATAGTTTTGATAGCCAATAATTTTGAACAAAAATTAAAATTAAAAAGCTATGAGAACACTTTTCGTAATTGTTTTTTCTCTTTTCATATCAGCCGGCTTTGGCCAGAATTCTCTATTAACACAAATCAAATCGTCCACCCAAAGCTCTTATCCACGTTATGGTGTAGATGTAAACGGGGTCTATTATTTTGTAGCAGGCATAGCCTCTTCATCTGATTATGCTTTCTGGAAATCAGATGGTACACCAGCAGGTACCACTAAGATAGTTACAGCTACCGGAACAAGACCTCAACCCGACTACCGAAACATGGATTGCATTATCCCTTTTGGCAATAAGATATTAATGATTGCCTCTGATTATCATGGTAACTCAAACTTTGAATTATGGATATCAGACGGAACACCATCAGGCACTTTCTTATTAAAAGACATCAATCCAAGTACAAAATCTGATATTAAGAACATAAAAGTCGTTTACATCGGAGGAACGCTCAAAGCTTTTTTTAGTGCAAACGATGGTACAAACGGCGAAGAACTTTGGGTAACTGATGGTACAACTAACGGAACTAAACTGGTTAAAGATATTAATCCAAACAGTGCACACTCATCACCTTCAGATTTTGTGCAATTCAAGAATAAACTGCTTTTCTCTGCCATTGAACCAATGCATGGCCGTGAACTCTGGATAACTGATGGTACTGAATCAGGTACAGAATTAGTAAAAGATATTAATCCAGGAAGTAATAGTTCATTTATAGCTAATAGTAAAATAGTAGTCAATGATAATGCCGCTTATATTAATTTAAACAATGGTAGTGTAGCGAATAGTACCGTGCTGATACAAACAGGAGGCACTTTTGGCAGCACTTCTTCATTGGGTAATGGTTTTTTAAATCCAAGTAACCTGACTCTTTTTAATGGAAAGGTATATTTTACAACTTCGCCTACATCGGCAGGTAATCTTTTCTATTTGGGTAGCGAACCTATGCCTATTGCTGTAACTAATAGTTTTACTTATTATTATTGGGTAGCAGAGAATCTTACTGTATCAAAGAATAAGCTTTATTTTTTGGCAGGTGACCCAAACGGACAAATGGATTTAGCAGTGATTGATTCAACCTTAGACTCCGAAATTTCACAACTCATAAAACTAACCGGAGCAAATACTGACCCATTTCCTACAGATCCTGAGAAAAGAAAATTAATACCAATCCCTAACGGCAGTGTTTATTTCTTTACTGTTCTGCAATCTGACAAAACCAGACTATGGATTTCTAATGGAACACAACAAGGGACCAAACCCATTCTGAATTTACTGTATGGAGATTATTCGTATATCAGAACATTCAATAATAAATTGTTCTTCATTACAAATGATATGATGGGGCAATACAAATGTTATGTAACCGACAACGGTAGTGAGGCCTCTTTAGTAAGAGACCTTACGCCAGGTTTAAATATAGACAACGCATATCCCTTAACACAGTCAGGCAATTGGTTTTATTTTTCGGCCTATAATACTGCAACCGGTTACGAACTCTATAAATCAGATGGTGAATCTAATATCTTTGTAAAAGATATTGATGCCACTTATTTCAGCCATCTTAATAACTTTTCGAAGACTGCCTCCAACTCAAAAGGTTTATTTTTTATAGCAGATGATGGAAAAAATGGCCTGGAGCTTTGGAAAACAGATGGTAAACAAGCCGGTACAGGTTTATTTGCAGATCTTACGAAATATCCAATGCCCGAGAAAACCATCTCCAGTGAAACGGCTTTTGATTACTACAGCTGCTCTTCCAAATTCTGGGATTTATATGAATTTAATGACCTGATCTTTATCATGACTTATAATGAGGTATGGGTAACTGACGGGATTGAGCAACCAACAAAACTATATGAAAATACTCGGTTAAGTTTAATGCCCTCTATTAATAAATTTGAGTCAGTCAATGGGTTGGTCTATTTCAATGTGGTTAATCAATTATGGCAAACCGATGGGAGTATAGAGGGTACAGTATATGTAGGGAGCGTAGACAATACTTCCCCCAATGATAAACGGTATATCAAAGGATTAAAGTCCTTGAATAATAAACTCTATTTTATCGGGTATTCGGGCACTTATGGCGAAGAATTATATCAATATAGTGAGGGAAATATTACAGTAGTGAAAGATGTTATACCCGGAGCAAACTATTACTACGGAAATGGTGAAACAGAAGTAGTAGGTAATAGTCTCTACTATACCAAATACCATTCTACTGAAGGGTGTAAGCTTTATGTAACTGATGGCACTGAAGCCAATACAAAACTTTTACATACCTTTGGTACAACAGGAGCATGCCCGAGTTATCTCACTAACTTCAAGGACTCGCTTTTAGTTTTTAGTGCCTACGATCCTGAAAATGGATACGAACTATGGAAATCAGATGGGACAGAAGCCGGTACTACGCTAGTAAAAGATATTTATACGGGTAATGCCTCAGGTAGTCCCATAAATTTCGTAAACAACAGTAAATATGCGGTATTTGAAAATGAAATATATTTCTTTGCTTTGGCATCTGACAATACAATCAAATTATTCAAATCTGATCTGACAATAGATGGTACGATATCGATTTCTGAAGCTAATGGCAGACAGGCATATGCTGCAAGAGGAGGGGTTTATTTTGCCGATGGTGGCTCTGATACTGAGCCTATAAAAATTGAGTCTGCTCCTGAATCTAAGAGATTAATAGCCAATATAGTTCCCAATGGGTCTTCATCTCCGCAAAACTTTGTTGCGTATAATGGACTCATATTTATGAGAATATATCTTCAGAACGGTACAAATCAAATCCATGTATTCAAAGATTGTAAAAATAACGCGGTATTGACCGGAGACATTAATTACCCGTACAATCAAGCCTATGATACAATCAAAAGTAGCAATACAATTGCTGCTGACAAGTCTTATAGATTGATAGCAGGCAAGTCTATTGAACTAATACCCGGTTTTATAGCGGATAGCAATTCGGTTTTTGAAGCCAGAATAGAAGCATGTGTGCATAGTACAACCGATAATTAAGCATTCAAAAAATAAGATGTGATTTTTGAAAAGGATAATGGGCGTGAATAGTTATTCACACCCATTATCCTTTTCAATCGTATAAATACAATTCTTAAACCTTATTTAATCGGCTCATAATGTAGGATAATCACACCATTTCCCATCACTTGTGAGCTTATAAGTCCGAATTTCTTCAATTCCAGATTATCATCGAAAAGCCTCAACCCACCCCCTACCGAGACAGGAATTACCATCAACCGCAGTTCATCAATAAGGTTGAGATGAAGCAGAGATTTAACAAGCGTGGCACTTCCATAAATAAGAATATTCCCACCATTAGTCTCCTTCAATTCAGCCACATCTTTAGCAACATCCCGAAGTATATGGCTGTTATTCCACTCTGCTTTTTGCAGGCTGTTAGATACGACATATTTCGGATACTGATTCATGCTATCGCCGAACACATTGCCTGTCTGAGTTGGCCAGTAGTTGGCAAACTGGTCATAAGTTTTTCT
>CBIHRH010000548.1:0-4103 GCA_966212365.1 uncultured Emticicia sp.
AGGCAAAGCAACAGGTGTAAGAGTAATTGACGAACAGACCAACGAATGGCTGGAGTTTTCGGCAAAAATCATTTTCCTGAATGCTTCTGCCTTAGGTTCAACTTTTATTCTGATGAACTCTACTTCCAATCGTTTCCCGAATGGTATGGACGATAGCGGTCAACTAGGACATAATCTGATGGATCATCATTTTCATGTGGGTGCAACAGCAGACTATCAGCAGGATTTAGATAAGATTTATTATGGCCGTCATCCGGCGGGCTTATATGTACCCCGATTCCGTAATTTGCCGGGTAAAGATAAACAGCCTTTCAATCGGGGTTATGGTTTTGAAGTATATACCTGGCGTGATGGTTGGCAACACTCGATGGGTATGGATGGCATGGGGGCCAAATTTAAAGAAAAAGTAGCTACCTATGGCGACTGGAAGATGATATTAGATGCATTTGGCGAATGTATGCCTTACTACGACAATAAAGTAACGCTCACCAATGAGAAAAAAGATAAATGGGGACAGCCTGTATTGAAAATGGATGTGCATTATAGAGAAAATGAAGCCTTAATGCGCAAAGATGCCAAAGAGCAGGCCGTTGTCATGATGGAAAAGGCTGGATTCACTAATATTGAAGCCTATGACAGACAAGCACACCCTGGTTTGAGTATCCACGAAATGGGAACTGCCCGTATGGGTACTGATGCCAAAAATTCTGTCTTCAACAGATATAACCAACACCATTTAGTGAAAAACGTTTTCTGTACAGATGGAGCCTGTATGACTTCTTCACCATGTCAGAATCCATCCTTAACCTATATGGCACTTTCTGCCCGTGCTGCAGATTATGCTGTGGCAGAGTTGAAAAGAGGAAATCTTTAATTTTTTGGAGAAAGGAAAATGGAACAAGGAGAACGAAACTGAAAAATGCTGCCGTTGCTGTAAAACCTAAAAGGGAACAAATGCAGAATTAAGAGTTAAAAATCCTTTCTCCGTGTTCCTTTCTCCGTTTTCCAATCAAAAATTTTATAATTTAAAACCTGAATGCTTCTTATG
The DNA here is from genome assembly GCA_966212365.1 of uncultured Emticicia sp. Lineage (GTDB taxonomy): Bacteria > Bacteroidota > Bacteroidia > Cytophagales > Spirosomataceae > Emticicia. Next base: position 1,049 of record CBIHRH010000548.1, read on the forward strand.
AAAAAAATTGTATTATTCTGCTGTTTATTAAGCAGTTCTACTGCTTTTGCTCAATCATTTATTCCTGCTTTTGATCGCTTTTCGGGCAAAGAAATTGCCTATATCAATTTAGAAGATGGTACTAAAGTAGAAGGTACTATTGATGACATTGACCGTAAAAAAGGGCTAATTGAAGAAATCGTTATTAAGCCGACAGGCGAAAAGAAAAAACGCACGATAAAAGCCGAAGACATCAAAACCATGTATCTGCCTGCAAGTGGTTATAATAAGCTTGTAAATGCCTCTGAGCAAACTTTCAATGCGCAGAAATGGAAAGACAATAACGTAAACATGGAAATTATCAATAAAGGTTATGCTTACTTTGAGAAGTCTACTGTCGGTATCAAGAAAGATGTAGAAACCCTATTGATGCAGATGGTAAATCCGTCTTTTAGTCAGAAAATCAAAGTCTACCATGACCCACGGGCCCAAGAAACCATGCGTTTTGGGGTAGCAGGTATTACTATGGCAGGTGGTGATGATAAATCATATTATGTAAAAATAGGTGATGCCACTGCGGTGAAAATTAAAAAAGCCGACTACGACCAGGCATATCTGGGCTTATACAAAGATTGCCCTACTCTATTGAAAAAAATCAAAGACGATCACCGCTGGGTAAAATTCGACGAGCATCTTTGGGCGTATACTACTGAGTGTAATTAAATCTGAAGGGGAACGGAACAAGGAGAATGAAGAAAAGGTTTATAGCTTTTCTCCATTCTCCTTACTTCAAACTTGTCCGATATTTATCCCAGAATTCAAATTGAGGTTTAAACGGAAGCGATTCGGTTTTCGGAGTATCGTCAAATATCATCGTCTGAGTGGTATTAGCATCAAACGCTTTCCACTTCGGTAAGCCTTTACTGTTTGGATTGCCTGTTTTGGCAAAATTCACCCAATATGACGACATCTGGTCTTCCAGTTTTCTGTCAACTTCTGTAAACGGTCTATCCCAATTTCTTAAAGTATGTAAGGCATAACCAAACTCAGCCGAATGGAATGCCCCGAAATCAGGTTTATCAGGATGATGAGGTGGTACATGTTTGAAGAAATACAGGTAAGATTTATTCTTTCCGTAAGAAGCCTGCAATTTAGCCCAGGTATAATTCTGCCAGGCAAAAAGTGTATGTCCCCCTACTTCCAATTGCGATTCTTTTGCTTCTGCATCAGTATTGGCAGGATATACTTTCAGAAAATCATTAGCAAAAGTACCGTATTTCTTTTCGGCATCCGCTTTAAATTCAGCAGCTGTGAGAGTTTTAGGTGACGGGAATCTATCACCAGCATTCCAGCCTGTCAGCAGAGGTACATCATTTTGTTTTTTGTTGGTAAATAGCGTGTACATATCGCCAACAATCACATGATTATCTAATACAGGGCTTGTCATGCCCCCACCTGCTTTCAATATTTCTTCTGCCGATTTGGCTCTTAAATCTGCAATTGAATTAGCCTGTAATTTCTTTGCAAAAGCTACACCGGTTTGCTCAGCATCGGCCACTGATTTCATACGCAAAGAGTGTCCGAACATCCCACCGCTCTCAGCAATGGCTCTATGGAATAGCCCCTTTGCCAAAGGTGATGCTATCAAAACATTCACACTAAAAGCCCCTGCCGATTGTCCTGATAAGGTCACATTATTAGGGTCTCCGCCAAAGGCTGCTATGTTTTTCTTTACCCATTCAAAGGCAGCAATCTGGTCGAGAAATGCAAAGTTACCTACTCCTTTGCCATTGGTTTCTTTGGTCAAATCAGGATGAGCCAGAAAACCAAAAACTCCCACACGATAGTTGATTGTTACAAATACTACTCCTTTTTTTGCTAAATCTTCTCCATCATACAAGGGCACAGAACCCGAACCGCTCGAAAATCCTCCGCCATGAATCCATACAATCACAGGTCTCTTTTCATTGGCTGCTTTGGCCGCTGTCCATACATTCAGATATAAACAATCTTCACTTAATGGTTCTGGTGGAGCTAAAAATTCTGTTGTGTACATCATAAATGGAGCAGGCTTGGGCTGCATGGCACTGGCCGAGAAAGTATCGCATTTGCGTATTCCCTGCCAGTTAGCTACAGGTTGCGGAGCTTTCCAACGTAACTCACCTACTGGCGGGGCAGCAAATGGAATACCCTTAAAAACATTCACCCCATTGCTATAGGTACCCGACACCGTACCATTTTGCGTACGCACAGTTTCAAAAGGTGCTTTTGATTGTGCCCTAGCTAAAAAAGTAATCAGACATAGGATTAGAATTTTCTTCATCATTCATATTAGGGTTTGATTGTACGATTCTTCAATAATAAAAAAGCGGTATCTTTCCGGGCTGTCTCCGGATTATACTGGTTAGCAAAATCAAGACTACCGATAATCAGATCTTCATCACCATCACCATCTATATCTCCCGAGTCCATTAAAAGCCATTTACCTGCATTTACTTCTTTAATGGTATAAGGTTTGAAGTTCAATTTCCCCTGACCTTCCAAATATACAAAACCCTCTTGCGGTTGATTTTTCTTATCGGGAAAATACGAAATAGTAGCAATATCAATGTCGCCGTCTTTATCAAAATCTCTTGCAATGGCTTTATAGCAACCATTAATCGGAAAGAAAAACGTCTGTTTGAATTGATTCTTGCCATTATTCAGATAAGCGTAAACGCCGTGATAGTTTTTCATTACATGCCTTGTCAAGTCTGCATTATCCCCGTTTACATATAGAATATCCTTATATCCATCCTGATTCAGATCTGTCATTTCAAAATAACATGAACCATAAACTGACGGGAAACGCAAAATCTCCTGTGTATCAAACTCACCATTGCCTTTATTCATAAAAAGAAAAATACCTTCTTGCGCCTGCGCAAATAGTACCCATATATCCGGCAATCCATCTTTGTTTTCATCACTGATATAGGCTTTAATAGCTCCTGGTAATTCTCTGATTACCTTTTTAGCGTACCCTTTATTCTGCAAATTTTTATACCAGGCCAGCACCCCGTTTTTATTCCCGAAACTG
>CBIHRH010000549.1:0-4096 GCA_966212365.1 uncultured Emticicia sp.
AGGTGCACTCTGGAAAAACGAGACAATCCATCTAAAAAAGCGGATGATATCATCAATGAATAATACCAATACCGAAAATACTTTTGATATATAGATAATGAGGACACCCGCCATGAGAAATGTACGGAAACTGGCTTTAACAGGGGGAGCAGACGGCATATAGGTAAAAACGCCTAAAAATGCGATAATTGAGACAATAGTTAACCCCCAATAGCCATATCCAACTATTCTTTGCGTAAGTCCACTTGATGAACGTATCAACAACTTAACGGCCTGCCAGACATATAAGTCTATCAGTACAAATACGACTGCTGCCAGGGCAAGTCCAAAAATTCTATTCATATCGTTATGATAGTGTTTGTAAAAACCAATGAAAACAAAACGGTTTTCTCAAAAATATGGTTTCACCTGCCTATTTTTTAATCTCTATATGTGATGAAAGGCACATTTTTAAGTAGAATAGGCATTATTTGATATATAAAAGGAAAGTACTACCAGTTAACATTCAATCTTTTAAATAAAATTTACCTACCAATCGTTTGGTAAAATCAAAATTCTTTGTATATTTGTCAGGTTACTCGTCAATTGTTTTTATTTGTCAGAAATTAATGCCGATTCAGAAAGTTACAAAAGAGGAAATCTTACTAAAGTCGTCAGATATTTTTCGTACCAAGGGATATCATAATACTTCTATGCAAGACCTCGCCCAGAACTGTGGTTTGTTAAAAGGAAGTCTTTACCATTATTTCCCGAGTAAAGAAATGCTAATGAAAGACCTTCTTTTGTGGATTTATACTTATCTGAAAGAAAGAGTTTTTCCGATTGCGCAAGATATGAGTCTTACTCCCGAAGAACGTATGGGAAAGCTACTGAAAAAAATGGGTCGATTACTTTTAGAGAAAGAAGGTGGCTGTCTGGTTGGTAATACAACCCTGGAAACGGTAGGTGTGATACCCGAATTTCATGAGGTATTGAAAAATATCATGAACGACTGGACATTGGCCCTGCAGCAGATTTTTATGACGCAAAAAGATGAGGAAATTTCATTCAAATTGGCGCAATTAACTATTATGGAGTTTGAAGGAGCAGTGATGTTTTCGAAATTATATGGTGACAGACAGTACCTCTACGATGCATTTGCCCGCACCATGCTGAAATTGCAATAAGTTGAGGAGAGAGAAAAAGATAAGTAGCACTTTCCAGTTTTAGAAACGAACGTTTGGTATAATATCAATTCAAAGATTTTAATAGTGCGTTAACAGGTAATAGGTCAGGGAACGTGCCGTGTACGTTCCCATGATTACACCATTCAATCTTAAAATCATGACAAAACCAGAACTAAAAGAAGCATTAACAGAGCGTTTCAGCAATATTGCACAAACAGTAGAAAGTGTAAATGAAACTCGATTCTTTACACCTATTGGTGAGAAATGGTCAATTGCTGAGAATATTCTCCACCTGACTCAATCCGTCAAGGGCTTCAATCAAGGCTTAGCCTTTCCTAAAGAAGTATTGCTAAGGCAATTTGGCAAAATTGACCGCCCTGCTTATGATTATGATGGCGTGGTAAATGCCTATCTGAATGTTCTGGGAACAGGCATCAAAGCCAGTGGTGCATTTGTACCCACATTGCCGGAAAATCCATCCAAGGCTATTTTGGTTAACAGTTTCATCAAACACCATGAAACACTGGCTAATTATTTAGAAGAATGGTCAGAAACAGAATTGGATGATGTGGCTATCAGACACCCTGTTTTAAAACTCATGACCATCAGAGAAATGTATTACTTTATGCACTACCATATCGGGCATCATCATAAGGCTATTCAGAAAGGGATACAATTAAACATTAACTAAGCTCAAAACACCTCTTCTCAAACACTATCTCATATATTCAGTGCGTATCTGCTAAAAGATATTTATATTTGTCTGATGATTAAATTTAAACTATCGGTATTAAAATAAATCTAATATACGTACGTTAAGTTTATCAGATTTTTTACAAAAATCACATGACATGAAAAAGAAAATAGGGTTTGTTCTGAGTTTGTTGGTAGGATTTAGCTTTTACTCTTTCCCATCATTAGCTATGACCAATGAACTACCCGGTGCACCCTTAAATAGATGGGCTGGCTATGGTATCGGCGATGCAGTAGCTGATTTCAAGTTGAAGAATGTAGATGGCAAAGTGATATCCCTAAAGGATTTCAATACTGCCAAAGGATTTATTGTGGTTTTCATTTCCAATCACTGTCCTTTTTCAAAATCTTATGAAGACAGAATGATAGACATAGATAAAAAATATGCCGCACAGGGCTATCCCGTTATTGCGATTAATCCGAATGACCCGGAAGCTTACGAGGAAGATTCTTTTGTAAATATGCAGGCAAGGGCTAAAGAAAAAGGCTATACTTATCCGTATCTGACAGATAATACACAAGCTGTTACCAAAGCGTTTGGTGCCATGCGTACACCGCACGCCTTTGTGCTGAATAAAGAAAACGGTAAAATAATTGTGCATTATATAGGCGCCATTGACGATAATCCGCAAGACCCTGCCAATGTAACCAAACATTATGTGACTGATGCCGTAAACAGTTTGCTGCTTGGCAAACCTGTGGTAACACCTACAACCAAAGCCATTGGTTGTGCCATTAAATGGAAGACTTAATGAGATTCACTCATTGATTAATATTTTGCCATCTGTTCGTTTCAGGTGGCTTTTTTGTTTTTTATTCCCGAACTTTACCAAAATTTCCAGATTAGATTTATGAGCAATAAACTCCCTTTAGTATTTCCTCCTGAACGCATGGAGAAACTCATGGCTTTCGACCGATTGCTTACCATTATGGACGAACTAAGAGAGCAATGTCCTTGGGATAAAAAACAAACAATGGATACGCTGCGCCATCTGACTATCGAAGAAACCTATGAGCTATCAGATGCTATTCTGGAAAAAGACCTCCCAGAAATCAAAAAGGAATTGGGTGATATTATGCTCCATCTGGTTTTCTATTCAAGAATTGCTTCTGAAACCGGAGATTTTGATGTAGCCGATGTACTAAATGCAATCTGTGATAAACTCATTGCCCGCCATCCACATATCTATGGCGATGTGAAAGTAGAAAACGAAGAACAGGTAAAACAGAATTGGGAGCAACTAAAATTGAAAGAGGGGAATAAATCGGTATTAGGTGGTGTACCACAATCCTTACCTGCCCTAGTGAAAGCTATGCGAATACAGGAAAAAGCCAGAGGCGTAGGTTTCGACTGGGAAGAGAAAAGTCAGGTATGGGGTAAGGTAGAAGAAGAAATGCAGGAATTTAAAGAACTGTTCAATGCCGAAAAGGAAGAAGTGATTGATGCAGAAGAGGCAGAAGCTGAATTTGGTGATTTGTTGTTTTCTCTCGTGAACTATGCCCGATTCATCAATCTGAACCCTGAAACAGCTTTGGAGCGCACCAATAAGAAGTTTATCAAGCGTTTTCAGTACCTGGAGCAAAAAGCCAAAGAAGCCAATAAAAATCTGAAAGATATGACACTGGCTGAAATGGATGTGTTCTGGGAAGAAGCCAAACGTATTTAGTTCATCATAAACAACAACCAATTGCCAAGAATACTTGCCATCGATTATGGAGCCAAGCGCACAGGCCTGGCCGTAAGTGACCCGCTCAAAATCATTGCTTCGGCCCTAGAAACTGTACCAAGTGAAGCCCTGATTGCCTATCTGAAAAAATACACCCAATCAGAAGAAATAGAAGCATTTGTAGTAGGTATGCCAAAAAACCTGGATGGCTCGGATACGCATGGCACGAGCTATGTTAACCAATTGCTAGAGGAATTAAAAGTTCATTTCCCAAGTATACCTATCCATCTGCAAGATGAGCGGTTTACTTCAAAAATAGCCGTCCAGACCATGATTACAGGAGGAATGAAAAAAAAAGACAGACAGGTGAAAGGAAATATTGATAAAATAAGTGCCGTGATTATATTGCAGAGTTTTATGGGTATATAATATTTGAAGATTTCAGCAGATAAATATGATAAAGCATATTCTTTTAATGGATGGCCCGGATGCCAAGGGTCTCATTTTTCT
>CBIHRH010000550.1:0-4090 GCA_966212365.1 uncultured Emticicia sp.
CGTCCTTGTTTTATTTATTACCAAGCTTACCCTGAGATGTGTAAAGGTGTTGCCATTTCAGATGCCATTGCAATCATGAGTAGTCTCAATGTGATTGCGGGAGAATTAGATGCCTAAAATTTGATTACACAAAATGACTGAAACCAAAAATACGATAGCTTTTACTCCTGAACGTTTGGCCAAAGCCAAAGAAATGATTGCCCGTTATCCGGAAGGAAGACAAAAATCAGCTTTGATGCCAATTATGCACTTAGCCCAGGAGCAATTTGCATGGATGAGCCAGGATGTAATGGATTATGTTGCTTCATTGTTAGATATTACTCCGGTAGAAGTATACGAAGTAGCCACTTTTTACACCATGTTTCATTTAGAACCTGTTGGCAAGCACGTGATTGAATACTGTCGCACAGGTCCTTGTGTATTAATGGGTGGCGAAGAAGTATATGCTCACCTGACGCAGAAATTAGGCGTTAAAAAAGGTCAGACTACCTCTGATGGTCTTTTCACCTTAAAAGAGGTAGAATGTCTGGCTGCTTGCGGCTGGGGACCTTGTTTCCAGATTCGTGAAAAGTACTACATGAACCTGACCAATGATAAAGTTGACGAGATAATTGCAGAATTATCGAAATAATACTGCCGTTTCACAATCGGGAACAGCAATCAATAAAAGTTTTTGATTTTCTAATATAGAATCATGAAGATATTAACCGAACATATTAACACTCCCGGCATTGAAACCTTTGATGTGTATCGCAAAAAAGGTGGTTATACGGCTGTTGAGAAGGTAATCAAGAAAATGACCCCTGATGAGGTGGTGGAAGAAGTTAAGAAATCGGGTGTGCGCGGTCGTGGAGGTGCAGGTTTCCCGATGGGTATGAAATGGTCTTTTCTTGCAAAACCAGAAGGTGTTCCTCGTTATCTGGTTTGTAACGCCGATGAATCAGAGCCTGGTACTTTCAAAGACCACTATTTAATGAAAAACATTCCTCATTTATTGATAGAGGGGATGATTATTTCAAGCTATGCTTTAGGTGCGAATAAATCGTTTATCTATGTAAGAGGTGAGTTGATGTACGTAATTCATATCCTTGAAAAAGCCATTGAAGAAGCGAAAGCAGCAGGTTTTTTAGGAAAGAATATTCTTGGTAGCGGTTATGATTTAGAATTAGTGGTTCAACCTGGTGGTGGTGCTTATATTTGTGGAGAAGAAACAGCCTTGTTGGAGTCGCTGGAAGGTAAAAGAGGTAATCCAAGAAATAAACCTCCTTTCCCTGCGGTAAAAGGTTGATATCAATGCCCTACAGTGGTAAATAATGTTGAGTCAATTGCCACTACTTCATGGATTATCAATAATGGTGGTGAAGCCTATGCAGCCATAGGGATTGGTAAAAGTACAGGTACAAAATTGATTTCAGCTTCCGGACATATCAATAATCCCGGAGTCTATGAAATCAACTTAGGTGTATCTTGTGATGAATTTCTGAACTCAGACGAATATTGTGGTGGTGTTCGTAAAGGACATTATTTAAAAGCCGTTGTGGCAGGAGGTTCGTCAGTACCGATTGTACCAGGTCATTTATTCCTGAAAACTGCTAATGGCGAAGACAGATTAATGAGCTACGAGTCGTTATCTGATGGTGGTTTTGCGACTGGAACAATGCTAGGTTCTGGTGGATTCATCGTATTTGATGAAACGGCTTGCATCGTACGCAATACATGGAACTTTGCTCGTTTCTATGAGCATGAATCATGTGGACAATGCTCACCTTGTCGTGAAGGAACGGGCTGGATGCAAAAAGTATTACACCGTATCGAACATGGAAAAGGCTCAATGCATGATATTGACTTATTGGTAGATATTTCGAAGAAAATAGAGGGTAATACCATTTGTCCTTTGGGTGATGCTGCGGCGTGGCCGGTTGCTTCTGCTATCCGTCATTTCCGTGATGAATTTGAGTGGCATATCAAGGAACCGATAGCCGCCACAAGACCAGGTGCTGTTTATATGAAAGAAAGTGTGTTAGTGTAAGCTACCTGTTTTAACTGAATTAAGAAATTAGATTTTATGGAAAATACAGCCCCTCAATTATTTAAAGTAACCATTGATGGTGTAGAGGTTGAAGTACCACCGGGAACAACCATTTTGCAAGCGGCACGTAAAATTGGTCCAGAGGTTGCTCCTCCGGCCATGTGTTATTATGAACCCTTGAAAGGTTCGGGTGGGAAATGCCGTGCTTGTTTAGTGAAAGTTTCTGCCGGTTCAGCGAAAGACCCTCGTCCAATGCCTAAACTGGTAGCTTCTTGTATTACACCTATTCAGGATGGGATGGTGGTTGAAAACTACACTAATCCTCAGGTAGTAGATGCAAGAAAATCTGTTGTTGAATTTTTATTAATTAATCACCCGTTGGATTGCCCTATCTGTGATCAGGCCGGAGAATGCCATTTACAGGATTTCTCTTACGAGCATGGAGTAGGCACAACCCGATACGAAGAAGACCGCCGTACATTCGAGAAAGAAGATATAGGTCCTTATATTCAATTACACATGACACGCTGTATTTTGTGCTACCGTTGTGTTTACACAGCAGACCAGATTACGGAAAAACGAGTTCATGGCGTAATGGGTCGTGGAGACCATGCTGAAATTTCAACCTATATCGGCCAGGCGATCGACAACGATTTCTCAGGAAACGTAATTGATGTATGTCCGGTTGGGGCATTGACTGATAAAACCTATCGTTTCAAAAACCGTGTATGGTTCTCAAAACCAGTAGATGCGCATTGTGATTGTGAAAAATGTAGCGGTAAAGTACAATTGTGGTATCGCGGAGATGAGGTGATTCGTGTAACTGCCCGTAAAAACGAATGGGGTGAAGTAAAAGAGTTTATCTGTAATACTTGTCGTTTCGAAAGAAAACAAACCAGTGACTGGACAATTGAAGGACCAACCAAGGTTTCTCGTGCTTCGGTTATTTCGGCTAATAAATACGGTAAAAATCTGATAACAAAACCTGATTTCGCTTTGAAGCTGGCTGAATCACAATACAAAAAGATTGATGATGAACGTCCGTATTTGCATGAGATGAATGAAATTCAGCAATCGGAAGACTATAAAGCTTTGATGGCGACAGACGAAAAATATTTTGGGCATAAGTAATTGATATTCTATGAACGGTTTTATTCAGTGGGCAAACGAAACTATGTTTCTTTGGAAAGCCCTAATAATATTAGTGATTTTTGCAATTACACTCGGCATTGCTGCCTATTCAACATGGGCAGAGCGTAAAGTAGCCGGATATATTCAGGATAGACCAGGCCCGAACCGTGCAGGTTGGGGTGGTTTACTACAACCATTAGCTGATGCGGGTAAAATGTTCTTCAAAGAGGACTTTATTCCTGCGCAAGCAGACAAATGGTTATTTATTTTAGGCCCTTGTTTGTCAATGCTTACCGCCTTGATGTCAAGTGCCGTAGTACCTTTTGGTGATGCCTTCTTAATTGGTGGCAAAACAGTAACGGTACAAGCTATAGAAATCAATATCGGCATTCTTTATGTATTTGGGGTGGTTTCTTTAGGAGTTTATGGAGTTATGATTGGTGGTTGGGCATCAAATAACAAATTCTCTTTGTTAGGTGCTATTCGTGCTGCCTCACAAAATATCAGCTACGAGTTAGCCATGGGTATGTCAATCATCGCTATTCTGATGATGACTGGCTCCCTATCACTTCGTACCATCGTTGAGCAACAACATGGTTTTAACTGGAATATTTTCTATCAACCATTAGGTTGTTTAATATTCATTGTGTGTGCATTTGCAGAATGTAACCGTACACCATTCGATTTACCTGAGTGTGAAACTGAGTTGGTTGGTGGTTATCACACAGAATATAGTTCAATGAAATTAGGGTTTTACCTGTTTGCAGAATACATCAATATGTTTGCTTCATCTGCTGTAACCGCTTGTTTATTCTTTGGTGGATACAACTATCCGGGTATGGATTGGGTACAAACACAATTGATTGGTGCTTTTGGTCAAACTATAGGACAAAACATTGCTACTTTCATTGGTATTGGTTCTATGTTTAC
>CBIHRH010000551.1:0-4089 GCA_966212365.1 uncultured Emticicia sp.
CTCACCTTTCAAGGCAGTTGAATAAGGTGCATCACCCCACAAGTCGGTAATTAAACCAAACATGAAAGATTTCATTACTAAAGCAACTCCCTGGTGAAACTCCAGTTTCTCAGCTACTGCTCTGTCGTATACCAATTGGTTGTTACGCAAGATATCGTAGTAGCCACTCCAGCTTTGGTTGCCACCCCAATCATAATCATTATGTCCGGACGACCACGCATCTTTTTGTGTATGTTGTACTACACCGGCTATATCCTGATACCCAAGGTTCACATAGGCTTTTGCCGCTTCTGTTAATACAGTTGGCAACACCAGGTTTGGATTCACCAGATCAGGCTGAATCCCGTTCGGGTTATTGTTCACTTCTGTCAGGTCCTTACAAGAGAAGAAACTCATGAACAGGAAGGAAAACGCGATAATTTTTTTATAATTCCTTTTCATCTATTTCAGTGTTTGAGATTTTTAGAATGTTAAGCCAAGTTTGAAACCTACAGGAATCACCCAAGGAGTAACGTTATATCTTTCGATACCTTGTTTGAATTGAGTACCAGCCTGAGCACCTGCTTGTGGTTGGAACGCCATTTCCGGGTCGATACCGATTTTAGCAGCTGTCCAAAGCATGATGTTACGGCTATATACCGAGATATTAGCACTTTGCATACCTAATCTCTTGACAAAACCGCTTGGTACTTCATAGCCTAATGAAATCTCTCTCAATTTGATATAAGAAGCATCAAACAAAGCAGCTCTTGTGAAATCCCAAGGATAGTTATCACCGTAAGGGATAATTTTAGTACCAGGGCCACCTAAGTTTTCTGTATAACCAGTGATTTGACCAGCTTCGTTGTATTGAGCAATTACACCAGGGTTGAACACACCATACATATAAGTGTTGCCACCATATTCAAACGGATATCCACCGTATGCTGCAGTAGGGCCACCTACGATATTGAATTTGTTTCCTGTTACTCTAACCAGATCGTTATCAACCAGATAGTTACGAAGTGCATCGCCAGTTAAACCGTTTGGATTAATCAGGTTATCAAGGAAGCGTTGAGATTTCAGGTCAGATTCACCATAACGATACGTTTGAGAAACGAAATCACCACCTTGTCTCCAGTCGAATGTTGCGTTCAGGCTGAAATTTTTATATGTCAATGAAGCTTGGAAACCTAAGATGAAATCAGGGTTGAAGTTACCGATTTTGTTACGGGTATTGCTCGCACTTACAGCTTGCCACGAACCGTTTTCATCTAAGATAGGATAACCATAATATTTAGAAGACGGGTCTTTAACTGTAACTAACTCTGAGTCATATATATCACCGATAGTTTCGCCAACGTATGTCCACGCACCACCTTTAGCATCTGTCCATAATGTATAGAAATCAAGACCAGGGCTTAACTCTTTAATAACTGTTCTGTTTCTGTAGAAATTAGCAGTCAAATCCAATCTCCAACCGTTTTTCTCAAATGGAGTACCACCTATCGTAATTTCAGTACCTTTACTTACTAACAAACCCGCATTGATGTTTTTAGAAGTATAACCCGTTGAAGGAGGCAACTTAGTTGGGATAATCTGGTTTCTGTTTTCAACCATGTAGTAAGTACCAGATACTCTCAATTTGTTTTTGAACATCGTTAAATCAGCACCTAACTCATACGAAGTAGAGATTTCAGGTTTCAAATCAGGCAATAGAATAGTACCTGATTTTGATAAACGGGTAATACCATTCCACGCTTCGTTATTAGCCAGCGTATTCAATAAGGCATAAGGGTTTGTATCGTTACCTACTTGTGCAACACCAGCTCTTACTTTCAACATATTAAGGTTCTGCGATGAGGTAGCAAACAATTCGTTAACCAATAAGCTCAACGAAGCCGCAGGGTAGAAATAAGAACGATTGGCCTCCGGTAAAGTACTTGACCAGTCGTTTCTTCCTGTCAGGTCTAAGAATAACATATCTTTGAAACCGATATTTGCCATTCCGTAGGCACTGTAAACCACTTTTCTTGAAAGATAGCTTGAGAAATCAAGGTTGGTAGGAGAAATATTCTGTAAGGTATATAAGCCCGGAATAATTAAACCTGTACCGTTACGGCTCTTGTTGGTAACATCCTGATAATTGGTATTACGTGCGTTAGCTCCCGCTGATACCGAGAATGAGAAATCTTTCAGCGTTTTGTTATAAGTAGCCAATACATCGGCGTTGCTTTCAAAACGTTTTAGATTGATAACCCCATAAGCCCCACGAGGCTCAGCTGTATAGCTATTACCAATTTTAGTTTCACGTTCTTCACCATAAGTATCTACTGAATATCTGCCCATTAAGCTTAACTCAGGTGTAATCTGATAATCAGCTTTGATATTACCAAACAAACGATTTCTTTCAAATGAATTTTTAACCTCATGAGCCAGGAACCAAGGGTTATTATAGTTTTTAGCCGATTGAGATTTTTGTTGCAAACCTTCTTGTCCTGGTACCCAGTAATCTTTCAACTCGTTGATGTCGATGTGAGGAGAAACAGCATAAGCCCATTGCAATGGGTTAGCACCTCTTTCACCTGCAGGACGGTTGTTTGAGTTATTACGGCTTAAATCAATATTAGTACTTACTCTTAATTTATTGCTTAATTTCAACGAGGTAGCAACCGCCAATGAGTTTTTGAATAAATCAGCGCCAGGAATAATACCACGGTTGGTCATGTTTGAATAAGCTACACGGTAGTTTACAAAATCATTGCTGTTTGCAATTGAGATACCATTAGTAGTAGTGATACCCGTTTGTACAAAGTCTCTGATATTGTTAGGATGAGAAACCAATTCAGTCGGAATCTGTTTGCCACTGGCATCTTTAGGGCTATTCCATTGAATCGCTTTATAACCTTTATCCAATTCCGGACCAACACCACCGGCAGAACCTTCGTCAATTACCAATACTCCACCCGGATAAGGGTTGTTATCAGGTGTGAATGGAAGGATACCAGTTGCATATTTTGAATGCAAATCAAGGAAACGATAAGGATTATCGAAAACTGTATTTGTTGTAAGATTTACAGTCATTTTCTTCGCTTTCGAACCATTTTTAGTAGTGATGATTACTACACCATTACCAGCTCTTGAACCATAAAGGGCTGCTGCACTTGGTCCTTTCAGGATAGAGATACTTTCAACGTTTTCAGGGTTTAAGTCTGAAATAGCATTACCGTAGTCAACACGGTTATCACCACCAATCTGGCTAACGTTGTTCAGGGTATTGATAATAGGGACACCGTCAATTACAAATAATGGCTGGTTATCGTTGCTCAACGATTTAGCACCTCTGATAACCATACTTACCGACGAACCAGTTGCACCTGTAGAGTTGATAGCCACACCGGCAACTTTACCCGACATAGCGTTCAATACGTTTTCGTTAGAGATACGGCTCAAATCTTTGCCATCAACTTTACCGACAGAATATCCTAACGATTTTTCTTCACGTTTGATACCCAAGGCAGTAACCACTACCTCTTTCAGGCTTTCAGCACTTAAATCCATTGCTAAATCGATCGTGCTTCTGTTTCCTACCGGAATTTCTGTGGCTTCATAACCAACAAATGAAAAAACTAAAACAGCGTTGCTACCTACTTCAATAGAGTAATTACCTGTAGCATTAGTGCTTGTACCTTTCTGAGTACCTTTTAATAGGATGTTTACACCGGGCATGGCAGCTCCATCCTCTTTGGATGTTACTTTACCTGTAACAGTCCGGGTCTGTGCCCAAACTGTCGGAGCGCAAGCCCCTAACAGGAAACCGAAAAAAACCAGCCCCCTAAGCATGCTTCGGAGAGTAAAGTTTAACTTCATAATATAATTTTTTAAAGTGAAGATAGAATTGTAACTCAAGTTTATTTTTGAATTTAACTGAATTACTGTTTAAGTGGTAAAATGTACTACTGGGTTTGTGTAATGATAATATAAATTTTTAATTGAAGAATTTCCTTAGAGAGCTAAAGCCAGATCTACGCTGCCACGTAAGTACTGCTTTGCCTTAACAAGCTGATTCTTAACGGTATTCTTAGAGATTCGCATCATTTCGGCAATCTC
>CBIHRH010000552.1:0-4088 GCA_966212365.1 uncultured Emticicia sp.
GTCAGACGTTTTGCCTATCCTAATGAAGAGTCGTCCAGAAACAACGAAAATTACCAGAAAGCTGTCAGCAGAATGGGGGCCGACAACCTGACAACCAGGGTGTTCTGGGATAAACAATAGTTCCTAATCGACAAGCTTAGTATAGGGCTGAGGAAGCTTAGCCCTATATTTTCATCATCTAACCATTCTCTATTCAATCTAATGAAATTAAAAGACTATTGGTATACCCTAAGCATTATTTCACTCGTAATACTCGGCTATAATTTCCCGGATACATTCAGCAGCGTTTCTGGCATTAAACTTAATACATTTATAAAGCCTGTCCTGCAAGTGATCATGTTAGGAATGGGGGCTACCATGACCATTGATGATTTTACAGAAGTTTTCAAATCTCCAAAAAAAGTACTGATTGGTTTAGTCTGTCACTTCACTATTATGCCTCTCTCGGGATTGGCTCTATCAAAAATTTTCAGCTTCCCTCCCGAAATCGCGGCTGGTATTATTCTAATCGGCAGTAGTCCAAGCGGTCTTGCTTCAAATGTCATGGCACTCATGGCCAGAGCCAATGTGGCCTTATCAGTTACTATTACTACTTTATCTACCCTGATGGCACCGATTATGACACCCTTTTTGATGAAATCATTAGGTGGGGGTTTAATAGAAGTTCAATTCTGGGTGATGTTCTGGGATATGTCTCAAATGGTGATTTTACCCATAGTCTTAGGGTTGGCACTTTATAAAATAATGCCACAAATAATGACCAGATTTAATAAGATTCTGCCTGTTTTTTCTATGCTGGGTATTGCATACGTCATTCTGGTTGTTACAGCCAGTGGTGCCAATTCTCTCAGAACAGTTGGACTGCTTCTGGTCATTGTCGTGACAATCCATAATGTCTTTGGCTATGCACTCGGCTATTTTTTCTCTCGCTTGTTAAAATTCACCGAATCAGACGCCCGCGCTATTTCTTTCGAAGTAGGCATGCAGAATGCGGGACTCGCATCTGCTTTAGCCAACGAAATGGGTCGCATTGCCACGGTGGGTCTGGCCTCAGCTATTTTCGGACCTGTTATGAATATTACAGGCTCCATGTTGGCCAGTTACTGGAGTAAAAAACAACCTGAACTACAAGCTCAAAAAGCACATAATTACTCAAATACTCATTCAAGCTAAATTCAACCTTATTAAACATGAAAAAAATATACTTAGCCATTGCTCTCCTTTTTGGAGTACCTACCCTCCACGCCCAGCAAATCTCGAAGGAATATCTGCTTCATCTGACCCGTGAATGGAAAGGTGAAAGATTCCCTGACGGCAGACCAAAAGTAGATGATACGCTTTTGAAACGCATGAAAAAAGTAACCTTAGAAGAGGCCTGGGCTGTTTTAAGGAACCATAACTACAGATACCAGTTTGAAGGAAACTGGCAAACCATTAACCCTGATTCTGTATTGGTAGGTAGAGCCGTAACCGCCATTTTTACCCCTGGACGGCCAGATATACAGACCGCCATTGACGATAAGGGCCATGAAAAAGATGGTCGCATCAAATCTCAGAATGCCTGGCCTATTGATTTGCTGGTGAAAGGTGATGTCTATGGAGTAGACCAATTTAATGCTTACGAAGATGGCCCTACGATTGGTGATAACCTAGGCAACTCCATTTATGCTAAAACAGGTAACGGAATTGTGTATGATGGCGCTGTCAGGGATTTGAGTGGTCTGAAAGAAATAGGAGGTTTCACTTCTTTTTATAGAAGCTATCATCCCTCCCATCATTTAAACGAGGCAAAAAGAGCTTTAAATACCACTTTAGTAGGAATCAATCAGCCTACCCGTATTGGTTCTGCTACAGTAATGCCGGGTGATATTGTATTGGGAAGAGAAGGTGGTGTATTATTCATTCCTCCGCATTTAGCCGAAGAGGTGGTTAAGGTATCAGAGGTAGTCCGGTTACGAGATATGTTTGGACACCAAAGACTTCGGGAGCAAAAGTATACGCCCGGGCAGATTGATACCCGGTGGTCGGATGAAATTGAGAAAGATTTCTCTCAATGGCTTCGTGAGCATATTAACAAATTACCAGTTGACCCGGCTCAGATTCAGGAAATCCTGAAACAAAGAACCTGGTAATTGACCCTCCCATTTTAAAGTATTTATATTCAACCTGAGGATAAATCCTCGCTAAAACCATTATACGTAAGTGAACAGAAGAAATTTTTTCCAGAAAGCAGCCATTAGTTCTGCTTTAGCTGCCACCTCCTTTTCTACCTTTGGCAACGAATATATACAGGCCATTGACAGAGCACCTAAAAGCTCGGCTCCTACTGATTTAAAGATAACCGATATTAAAGCAGGATATATTCGTGGAGGCCATAGCCTGTTTGTCAAGATTTATACCAACCAGGGGATCGTCGGCCATGGCGAAGGCGTTGATGCTACTCCAGGGACTTATCATTTAGTAAAATCAATGGGACGCAGGATTCAGGGACAAAATCCTTTAAATGTGCATCGGTTGTTTGAATCAATCAGAAAATCCGGTTTTTTTGAAGGTGCCCAATCGGGTATGTTCGTGGCAGTGCTGACTGCCGTCGAAACTGCACTTTGGGATATTGCCGGAAAGGCTTTGGGAGTTCCTGTTTATCAGCTTCTAGGCGGAAAATTCAGAGATACAATAAGAGTATATATGGATACCGCTCTCTATCAGAATCAGTTACCCAAACCAGACGACTTTGCCAAAGCAGCTCGTGAAGCAGTTGATATGGGTTTCACAGCTGTTAAGTTTGATTTAGACCAGGGAAATGACCCTAATAAATATGACCGTTTTAACTGGACAGCCAGCCCGGCTGAACTCCAACGGATGTATGACCAGATGGCTGCTGCCAGAAAAGAAGTAGGCCCAAAAATTGATATATGCGCAGATATGCACGGCCGCTATGATGCCACTACAGGCGAAAGAGCAGCAAAATTGCTTGAACCGCTAGGCTTGATGTGGCTCGAAGAACCCATTCCTGCTGAGAATACCGATGCCTACAAAAAAATAACGGCCTCTACTTCCACCCCCATCTGTGCAGGCGAAAACCATTACCTTACTTATGGATTCAGGCCATTGCTTGAAAGTGGCGCAGTAGATATTATCATGCCTGATTTACAAAAGTGTGGTGGTTTAGGCGAAGGCCAACGCATTGCTAATCTGGCTAACCTGTATTATGTGCCGTTTGCTCCACACATGGTTGCTTCTTATCTGGGCGCCATGGCTTGTGCCCATGTATGTGCCTCTGTACCGAATTTTATGATTATGGAATGGCAGATATATTTCCATAAAGACCCTATGTTTAAAGAAATCGTTACCTACAAAGGCGATATGGTTGAAAAAAATGGTTTTATCAGGGTAAGAGACGAACCGGGAATTGGTGTAGAAATCAATGAAGAAGGCATGAAAAAGTATGCTACACCTGGAGTACCTTTCTTTGAATAATTACTTAACGCATAGTATAAACAAGCACTTAATGATACTGCGCTTCCTCTTTCTTTTAATTTTTAAATCAAATTATTCCAATTAATGAAAATTTATAATACAACTCTAGGCCCTTATCTTGAATACAACGAAAGTTTTTATGCATACACCGAGTATACTTTTGATTTACTAATCAATCAACCGAATCTTTATCAATTTCTGAATGAAACAATAGTTAACAAAACGCTTGAACAGAATTTCAACTTGGAGGAAGTATTACTTCCTCCTATAGTTTCTCAGGAAGTCTGGGCATCGGGTGTAACTTATCTTCGCAGTAAAAATGCCAGGATGGAAGAATCAAAAGATGCAGGTGGAGGAGATTTTTATGATAGAGTGTATTCTGCCGAACGCCCTGAGATATTTTTTAAAGCAACCGCTGCCCGTACTGTAGGGCATCAACAGGGGGTAAAAATACGACGAGATTCAAAATGGAATGTACCGGAACCGGAGTTGACACTTTTTGTTAATTCGAGTGGCGAGATTGCAGGCTACACCATTGGCAATGATATGAGCTCAAGGGATATTGAAGGAGAGAACCCTTTATATTTGCCACAGGCTAAATCTTACGATAA
>CBIHRH010000553.1:0-4078 GCA_966212365.1 uncultured Emticicia sp.
GAATCTCTGATAGTCTCTGATTGGTTTCATCACCACCATCACTATCGGTGTGCCCTGTAATCAACAATTCTTTTTCCGGATATTTGGACAGATACCTTTTTGCAGTCATCAAAAATGTATCCACGTCAGCTGTATGCTGAATAGCTGTTTGTCCTGATATAAAATACACATCCAGAGGCTTGAAAAGAATCTGCTCTTCGGGAGTTAGCTGTAAAGTATCGGCAGGCTGATTCGCAGGAACAGCGGTGCTATCCATTACAGGGGTGTTATCTAAAGAAACAACCGTACCACTGTAACAATAGGGTTTGCGATGGCAATTCCAGAACCAACTATAACCTAAAGACCATAACAGAATCAGCAGTAGGATGAGGAGTCTGTTCATTTTAATTGCTGGGTTTGGATTAATATTGAAATCAATAGTTTTGGGACGGGAAATGTAGTAAAAAGTAACTTAATCACCATCATGTGCGCAAATTTTCTTTCCAAATTTAATGTAAAGCACTAGTCAGATTAAAAAATCATTAATGCTCTTAAAAATCGCAAAATAAATAATTTCTAAAAATCCATCAAAAAGATTAATTTTGATGCCAACCAAAGAACTCAATTTTTATTATTAATGGACTCAATTAAAGTTTTTGCTCCTGCTACTGTTGCCAATGTTGCCTGCGGTTTTGATATATTCGGTTTTGCAGTAGATGCTCCCGGTGATGAAGTTATTGTGAGAAAACGTAATGACAGCCAGATTGTGATTACCAAAATAAGCGGAGATGAAGGGAAACTAACTTATGATGCCAGTAAAAATGCGGTTACAGTTCCGATTATTGCTTTTCTCAAAAAAAATGGTATTGAACAAGGCTTTGATTTAGAACTCCATAAAAAAATGCCTTTGGGCAGTGGTCTGGGCAGTAGCTCGGCCAGTTCTGTAGCAGGTGTATTTGCTGTAAATGAAATTTTAGGTAGACCTTCTTCCACCAAATCACTTCTCCCCTTCTCAATGGAAGGCGAACGTATAGCCTGTGGTTCGGCTCATGCAGATAACGTTGCTCCTGCCTTGATGGGTGGCTTTGTGGTTATCAGAAGTTATAATCCGCTGGATATTTTTAACGTACCTACTCCACCCGAATTATTTGTCACAATCGTTCATCCTGATATAGAAGTCAATACAAAAGATGCCCGTTATATATTACGTAATGAAGTATCGATGAAAAATACAATTGCTCAGATGGGCAATGTGGCAGGAATGATAGCCGGACTGATGCAGGCTGATTATGATTTGATTGCCCGCTCGATGGTTGACTTTATTATTGAGCCTGTTCGTGCCCTTCTGATTCCTGAATTCTGGGAGGTGAAACGTGCAGCTTTAGAAGCAGGTGCTTTGGGTTGCAGTATATCAGGTGCCGGGCCTTCGGTATTTGCATTCAGTAGAGGTCGTGAGACGGCCGAAAAGGTGGCAATGGCTATGAAAACAGCTTTTGAAAAGGCAAGTATACACTGTAATGCGTATGTATCAGGCGTTAATCAGCAAGGCCCGAAAGTGATTGGCTAAAAAAAATCTATTCATTTGAACTTTATTATAATACTATTACGTTATCTCTTTGTCAGGTAATGAAAATAATGTCTGCTTTAGTTTGTCTGATTGAATTCTACATTCAGTTATTGAGATTCCCGCGAAAAAATATTTCAGTAAATATATTGACAAATAAAAATAAACGTTATATAATTGCACTCAAATCCGAGTAAAAAACTTCAATAGGCTTTCTTTAGTAAGAAAATACCCTCTTTAAGTGTATCAGTCTAATTGTTTCTGAAATTACAATCCATAAATAGCTTGCTAATTTCTATCCCGGGAGTTTTCCTATAAACGTAAATTTGTATAAGGTATAATTTAAAAGCTCCAGTTAAAGTAAAATACTTATAACCATTAATTTTCGCTTACTGCTTGTAGTTTGCTGTTCACTAACTTATAATGTCCTTTTCTTATTTTCAGCATCGATATTAACCGCTAACCGTCGTATAAAAACGTATCGTTAATTCTCACGTATGTATACATCAGAAGAACTGAATCTGAAACTTCTATCAGAGTTAAGAAAAATTTGTATTGAAGTGGGCATAAAAGATGTCCGCAATGCCTCAAAAAATGAGCTCATTGAAAAGATTTTGGAAGCACAATCCAACAAATCAACTTTTAACATGCCAAAAGAAGTAGCCGATGTATCGGCCACAAATTTTGAAGTACCATTATTTAATAATAGTAATAAAGCGCCTAAAAACCGCACCAGATTGCCCAAACAAGGAGATACCCCAGCAGAGGTAAGCCCGATTTCAAAAGAACCTGTGAAAAAGGTTGGAGGAAAGAAACCTTTTGAAAAACAAGCACCAAAAGATATTTTCAATATCCCCCCTCCTGCCCAACCATCCGATTCTTTTCCTTCCCAATCAGATATTCCTTTCGATCCGGATTTAGAGCCTCTATTAAACTTAGAGGAAGCTGAAGATTTCGATTTATCGCAAATCGATGCAGAAATGAGCGAATTTGAGGGATTGACAGATGATATTGTTCCAGATATTGCTGAACCAAAGGAGGATAAAAGATTTGTAGATGACTATACCAAAGTTATTAAAAAGCAATTTAACAACTTGATTAAAGAGTTTGATGGCTTGATTGAAAACGAAGGTGTACTCGAAATCATGCAGGAAGGTGGTTATGGTTTTCTTCGCTCTGCCGATTACAACTATCTAGCTAGTCCGGATGATATTTACGTATCTCCATCACAGATAAAATTGTTTGGTCTTAAAACCGGTGATACCGTTAAAGGTGCTATACGCCCTCCAAAAGAAGGAGAAAAATATTTTGCCTTATTGAAAGTGCTTTCAGTAAATGGTAAAACTACTGAAGAGATTCGAGACCGTATTCCGTTTGAATACCTTACGCCTCTTTTCCCTGAAGAACAAATCAAATTAAGCAGCAAATCAGATATTTATTCTACACGTGTATTAGACTTGTTTTCGCCTATCGGAAAAGGTCAGCGTGGTATGATTGTGGCACAACCTAAAACAGGTAAGACTGTATTATTGAAAGAAATTGCTAATGCCATTACCCGCAATCATCCTGAGATTTATCTGATTATTCTGTTAATTGACGAGCGTCCTGAGGAGGTTACTGATATGCAACGTAGTGTGCGTGCCGAGGTAATTTCATCGACTTTCGATGAAACTGCCGACAGACACGTAAAAGTATCAGGATTAGTTTTAGAAAAAGCAAAACGTCTGGTTGAGTGTGGACATGATGTAGTAATCCTTCTGGACTCAATTACCCGTCTGGCTCGTGCTTATAACACCGTTATCCCATCGTCAGGTAAAATCCTTTCCGGTGGTGTTGATGCTAACGCGCTTCACAAACCGAAACGTTTCTTCGGAGCTGCCCGTAACGTTGAGAACGGTGGTTCATTAACTATCATCGCTACAGCCTTGATTGATACAGGTTCGAAAATGGACGAGGTGATTTTTGAAGAATTTAAAGGTACAGGTAACATGGAGTTGCAACTTGATCGTAAGCTATCGAACAAACGTGTATATCCTGCTATTGATATTCTTGCGTCTGGTACTCGTCGTGAAGACTTGTTGATGGACAAAGATACTTTGCAAAAAGTATGGTTGCTTCGCAAGTATATGGCTGATATGAACCCTATGGAAACAATGGAGTTCTTATTAGATAAAATGAAAGGTACTCGTAACAACGAGGAATTCTTAATGACAATGAATAGATAGTATCAGGTATTTTTGACAATTTTCTTCGAACGGATAATATCATCCTGATTTACTATTACAAAATAAATACCTTCCGGAAGCCCTGCTAGATCAAAATCGTGCAGGGCTTTTGTATGTACTTCCTCTTGCAAAATTTTTCCGGCCAGATTCGACAATTGGTAATGAGTTTCTATGCCGGGGGGTACTTTCACATATACCTTTTCGTCAGGCTCGTTATAAAATATGACTAATTCGTCTTTTCTCATGATTCTTTGGTTTATTAAAACTTCTCAATTTTATTGGAAGTAAACAGAAAGTATTCTCCTGCTTT
>CBIHRH010000554.1:0-4076 GCA_966212365.1 uncultured Emticicia sp.
TATGGCATCGCCTTGAACTACTAGCTCATTGCTTTTGAGGAACCGCTTGCTCAGTGCATTTTTCAGTTCTATGATATAGCGTTTATAGGCTTTATTCAGAAAAAATAGTGCTAATAATGATAGGATAACCGTAAAGGCAAAGGCTATCCAGATTTCTGTTGAATGTACAAAGTAGGAAATCAATAATAGTATACCTGCTAAACCCATCCCCAGAGGTTCATAAAAACCTTTGGCCAAGGTATGTCCTTTTAATCTTTGTTGGGTTGATAATGGTTGAAACATCACCAGAAAAACAGGGTCGAAAGCAGTTCTTCTCAATACTTCAAAACAGAGATAAGCCGCACTGAAATCAAATAAAAGCGAACTTTCATCGTGTTTATAAGAAGACATACCTACCAGCAATACCGACATCAATAAGGTACCAATCGGTAATAGCAGTAGCGCATTTTTCAAGCCAAATTTATCAATTACTTTACTTGAGAATAGCAATTTTACAATGGTAGAAATAGCATAAGTAATGGCAAGTAAATAACCTACGAACTGAATGACATCGTGCTGGCTATGAAACTTGTATTTCACATTCACAAAGAAATTATACTCCACCCACGTAGCAGAAGCCGCAATAGCCACCAACCCAACGCACATTTCAAATACCAACTGACTACCGCCGAATAGGGTTTCCACCATTTTAGACTCGGTATGGCGACGGATTTTATTTTGGTGATGACTCGGAATCTCTGTTAGTTCAAACGTACGTTTCTGGGTAAAAAAGGCTAACAAAAACGTAACAAAGGCCACAAGCACTAAGATAGCCAATACCGATGTAGAGTGAATAATTGCTGCCAGAATAGCACCTATGGCCTTGGCAGGTACATCGCCGGAGCCAATTACACTAAATAATCTTTTACTCTGACGCACATCAAAAACCAAAGCCGATACCCCCCAGAATTCCAGATTTACCAGTAAGTAAATTACTCTGAACCCAACCATGATGCCAATGGCAACAATAGTAGAATGATTGAAAAACAGAATTGTACCTATAATGATAGATAGCACCAACACAGCCAGTAAAACCCTTACGCTGAGTTTCTTTAAAACCAGATGATGCTCGTAATATTCATAAATCTTACCCACACCCATCATGGCAAGCGTTGAAACGATATAAGCAATAGGTAATGATACTTCCGGATGATGTTCGAGTAAGATTAGATTCGCTGAAACGTATACTAAAACGGTTCCTATACTAATAAAGAAATTGTGTAGGAAAAATAATATAAGCAGTCTTGATTCTCTCGGGCGTTCTTCTGTCTGGGTTATCCCACTCATACTTTTAGATTCAACCATTTGTATTTTAGAATGGACATCGCAATTTAGGAATGTTTTTTTAAAGATTTGTTAAGTTTCCTAATTTGGCCTTAAGAAAGAAGCTTGAAAAATCCGCCTATTTTGAAATCTTTCGGATAACTTGTATTATTGCAAAGCAAAATGGCATTTTTCAACGAAAATATCGCACTCCCTAAAAACGGACATTATCAAGCCGATAATGCCTTTGGTACTGCCTTGAATAACCGTCATGTCTGCCAGCCACAGCCTATTCTGGTAGCATTCTTCCAGCTACTCTTCTTCATGGCACAATTCGGGTTTTACTAATGAGATTGAACTGACATTTGATATCGGATACTTTTGTCTGAACTATGCCGCGACGGCGAGCCGCTTTAACTGATTTAATGATTTATCTGACTTTACACTTTATTGCAAAAGAATGATAAATTATAGAGTAAAAAACTTATCAGTGTAATCATTAAATCAGGTAAATCAAAGTTCAGACAAAATAATCACTCATTCACTAAATCACTCATTTGACATCCCCAATGCAAAATATATTCGTTTCCTCAGAAGTAGGCACTTTACGTCGCCTCATTATTCATAGCCCTGACAGTGGTCTGGGCAAAGTAGTTCCATCAAAAGCCCAAGACTGGTTATTTGAAGACATTGTACATCTTGAAACCATGCGTCGAGATGAGTACGACTACTATATAAAGATTTTGTTATATTTTCTCGACAAGGAGAAAGTTAAGGGTAAACTCAAAGAAATTGATGCCGATACAAGCCGCGATTTCTACAAACCCGAAAAAGAAAAGTACTTCAAGTCAGATAAAGTAATTGAGTTTGAAACTCTGTTGGCAGATATTCTGCATATGCCAGAGGTGCGAACTGAGCTTACGGCAGCGGTATGTGCGGTAGAAGAATGTTCGTTTCAGTTTCAGAAAGAACTGGCTAAATTATCCGTAATCGATTTGGAAAAAGTATTGATAACTGGTACAATGCCTAACAACAAAATGCTCTTCCCACCAATTCCGAACCTGATTTTCACCCGTGATATAGGCATTGTAATAAATGACCACTTACTATTAAACAAGCCCGCCAAGTATGCCCGCACGCGCGAGTCTCTATTGGCGAAGTACATATTCTTCAATCATGAAATTTTTGCCGATTTAAGAAGCAAGATTGTTGAGGTGACAGAAGATGAAAACCATTTTCTACTGGCTGAAGATGAACAGGAAGACCGTGTGAATACCTTAGAGGGCGGAGATGTAATGATGGTAGCGCCGAACCATTTGCTGATAGGTGTCAGCGAGCGTACCACTGTTGAAGCTGCCCGCCAGGCCATTGATTTATTGTTTGCCAGGAAAGTAGTAAAAAAAGTAACCATCATCAAGATTCCGCAAAAACGGGATTATATGCATATTGATACCATTTTTACGCAAATCAAGTGCAATGTATGGGTGCTGTTGGGGTCTTTGGGTAGAGTGCAGGAAGAAGCTGAAAAGCAGCAGACCTGGGAGCAATTAGGGCAAAAACCCGGTTACGAAACCCTGATTATCAAGCAATTCATTGATAAAACAGATGGTGTGAAAGTCAAAGATTTTGCGAATCTGGAAGACTTATTGAGTTCAATCACGAAAGATGATTTGAATTGCTACGACGAAATCAAATTCATTTATTCTGGCAACAACCAGTTTCCTTATGGCGCAAGAGAACAGTGGACTGACTCATGTAATCTATTAGCCCTCAAATCTGGTGTGGCAATTGGTTACGACCGCAACGACCATACAGCGGAGGCATTCAGAAATGCCGGTTTCAAAACGATTAATGCCATTGAATTACTTGATAAATTCGAAAACGACGAATTATCTCCTGAAACGCTGACAGATACAATCATTATGCTACCCTCAGCCGAACTTTCAAGAGCCAGAGGTGGCTCACATTGTATGAGTTTACCGATTTTGAGAGATAGTGCCATTTGATAATTGTCTAAATGAGCGGCCGCCAAGTAGCGGCCGCTCATTTTTCTATACTAATCCCAGCTTCTCACGCATAGCCTTCGCCCCATCGCACATGGCTTTTAGTTTCTGGCGTGATGCCCAGCGGGCAGTTTGGCTTAAACCACAATCTGGGGCAACAGCCAGTTTTTCTGCAGGAACATATTTTAAGCAAAGTTCTATTCGCTCCATCACATCTTTTACGGTTTCACAGTAATAGTTCTTTACGTCGATTATTCCTACAGCTACATCCATTTTCTGGGCAAATTCAGCCAATAGTTCTACTTCATCAAACTCACGGTTTGCCATTTCGATATGTATTTCATCTACATTCATATCCAGAAAATCAGGCAGCATCGGGTGCAGTTTACGATACCCTACCGGACGGCCTTTGAAATTACCGAAACATAAATGCGTGGAAACACGAGCCTTTCCTACAACTCCCGCAATAGTTCTATTGAAAATATCTACAAATCGTTTAGTGTCTTCTTTATAGGCATAGCATGACATCGATGGCTCATCAACCGTAATTTCAGTGCACCCTGCGGCAACTAAATCTTCTAATTCTTTTTTTACATAGAGCAGAAGTCCTTCGGTTACTTCAAAGCGGTCTTTGTAGATTTTACCATCCGGCAACATTCGTCCTGAAAGTGTATACGGGCCGGGTACCGATGCTTTCAGCGTATATCCTTTTGGTGCTAATTTAGCCAGACGTTGGTATTCTTTTACGGCTCCTAGTCCTTTTGGTGCAGT
>CBIHRH010000555.1:0-4073 GCA_966212365.1 uncultured Emticicia sp.
GAAATTGGCTGACTGGACAAGTGGAACAGTTGGTGAATGGTCGGGCAACCTGTGGGGAGCATTCTGGTTATTGTCAAAATCTTATCTGCTCATTTTCATTCAGATGTGGCTTCGCTGGACACTCCCTCGCTTGCGCGTTGACCAATTGATGCATCTATCCTGGAAGATTCTTACTCCTTTTTGTTTGATTCTTTTATTGATTTCAGGGGTTTGGCGGTTGTTGATGATTTAGCCCAATTCAAACCATCCCCGAAACTGGTGGGCTTTTTCCTTGCTGATGATGATTTCTTCTTTACTCGGCACAAGCAATTTTAATTCTATTTTCCCGGTGAAGTGTGTACGATAACTTTCAATGGCTGTTTTATTGACAATAAATTGGCGATTGGCTCTGAAAAATTGTTCAGGATTCAGTAATTCTTCTACTTCATCTAATGAATTATAGTCAGTTATCAGTTTATGGGTATCGCCGTCTGAAAAAGTTTGTAGCCATATTACCTCATCTCTATAAAAACAGGCTACTTTACTATCAGGCACGGCTACAATGCTTCTATGGTGGTGGGCTGTAAAACGGGTTTTATATTTAGGAATTGCCACCCTGTTTTTTAAATCAGAAAGCAGATTATCTAATTGCTCCTGATAAATATCGGATTTAGCCACCTGACTATTCCGCTTAAATTTATCGAAGGCACATTTTAATTCCGATTTATCAATAGGTTTCAGCAGGTAATCTATACTATTCAGTTTAAACGCACGAATCGCATACTCATCATAGGCAGTCGTAAAAATGATAGGGCAAGTCACATCGGCTTCCTGAAATATATCAAAGCTTACTCCATCAGATAATTGAATATCAGACAATACCAAATCTGGGGTTGGATGAATTTTAAGCCATGTTAAAGCTTCTTTTACACTTCCAATTGTGGCGACAATAGTAGCAGTTGGCTCCAATTCCTGAACCAGATTTTCAAGGTTTTTAGCTACCAGAGGTTCGTCTTCTATGATTAATATTTTCATGCTAAATCAAAGGTATTTTTACTGAGAAAACGTCTTCTTCTGTATTGATCACTATTCCTCTATCGCTCAGAAAGCTATACAAAGTTCTCAGATTTATCAAACCTTGTCCATTAGAAGTCTCTACCTGCTTTTTTTTCTGAATATTATTCTCAATAATTAATGTATCTCCTTCGCTTTTAATATGAATAGTCAGAGGATTATTTTCATTAATGATATTATGCTTGATGGCATTTTCTATGAGTATCTGTAAGGTAACGGGTGTAATCTGTAAGTCTAAGGTATCTTCTGCAATGGTATAATCTACCTGCAAAGATTCTCCGAAACGAGTTTTCAATAAACCCACATAGTGCTTAATGAATGTCAATTCTGTTTCCAGGCTTACCAATCCCTTTTCTTTGTTCTTTAACACATAACGAAAGACTTTTGATAATTGCTGCAGAAAATCCCTTGCCAAAGGCGGGTTCTCCTGAATCAAAGAATCCAAAGAAGTAAGGCTATTGAATAGGAAATGGGGGTTTAACTGATTTTTCAGATTATCAAACTGAACTTGTGATTTTTCTTTTTCAAGATTAGAAGCCCTTAAAGCACTCTCACGCCATCTTTGTAAGGAATAATAGGTAAAATGTGCTACGTTGAGTAATATGACAAATAATAACTGAGAAAAATAGCTTGCAATTTTGGCCAATTGCGTAAACTCGTATTTTACTAAATAATTGACTTTGGCAATATTAAAAATATGAGTGATTGTATACAAAATACCCTGACTAATAATAGTGACAAAAATAAACATAATGGCAATCTGCAAAATGAGCCTTAAGGCAATACCCCTTTCATAAGGCAACGTTTTATCGAAATGAGCATAGAGCCTACGAAAGAAAAGAATAGAACTGGTGAGCACAACCGTAGAAATACAGGCTAATATCAGATTGGTTCTATTATCAAGCTCAAAAAAATACCACCTGATAAACGTAGCAATACTCACCAACACAAGTACAACAACCGTCAATATTTTATTTCTTTTCTCCATTAACTCTTAATTATCTGTCCGTCTGACATTTCAATGATTCTATCACTTCCCTTAGCAAAGTCAGGGTCATGCGTTACTGTAATAATAGTCTGGTGGTTTTCGTGGGCTATCTGTTTGAAAATATTAAAGACTATCTCTGAATTTTTCTTGTCCAGATTCCCTGTCGGTTCATCACCCATAATAATGGTAGGGTCGTTAATCAAAGCACGGGCTATTGCTACCCTTTGTTGCTGCCCACCTGAGAGTTTAGAAGATTGTTTCAGGGCATGGCTGTCCATATCTACTAATTTTAGCTTCTGGATAGCCCTTTCTTCTACTTCTTTGGCTGAGTACCTGCCTAATTTCAAAGCCGGTAGCATCACGTTTTGCAGTACAGTAAACTCAGGCAACAAAAAGTGGAACTGAAAAACGAAGCCTAAATGCTCGTTCCGAAAAGCAGCCAATTGGTCTTGGGTTTTACCTGTGAGCTTTTCTCCATTCATTTCTAAAGTGCCTTCATAATCGGTATCCATCGTAGAGAGTATATACAGGAGGGTAGATTTCCCACAACCTGATTTCCCTACTAAAGAAAGGAATTCTCCTTTTTTGACTTCAAAAGATATGTTTTTCAGAACCTGAAATTTTTCCGGCTCGTAGAAATACTTGTTTATATGACTTGCTGATAAAACTTTCATTATAATGTTTGTTCTATTTCTTAAGTTTCTCCTCCTTTTCAAGGAGGAGTACCCAAAAATAGCCGATTTTTCATCGGTTATTTTTGGGGGAGGTGGTTAACCAAGAGTCTTAAAACTGGCCCTAATCTCATCTAAAACTGAATGTATATTTTCAAAAACCTGCTTATTCTCAAACCGTATAGTTGTAATATTTAATGATTTGAGATATTCATCTCTTTCATTATCCTTTTTAAGTCCTTCATCTTCAAAATGTTGCTGACCGTCGAGTTCGATATTAAGTTTTTCATAAGGACAATAGAAATCAAGAATATAGTAAAGAATACTATGCTGTCGTCTGAATTTCCTTCCCTCTAACTGACCTCCTTTCAGGCAATTCCAAAGCGTTGCTTCAGCGGAAGTTGAATTATTCCTTAAATACTTTCTTTGTGATTTAAGTATTTTCAGATTATTAATTTGGTCTTCCATTGGTTTATTTAATTAATTTTAGGCCTATATTTCCTTTTTTTGTTTTTTAATTTCTCCTCCTTTTCAAGGAGGAGTACCCTAAAATGGCCGATTTTTCATCGGTTATTTTAGGGGGAGGTGGTTGTATGGCCTATAAATTACTTTTGAATCAATCATAGTCCCGTGTTTAACCACCCCGTCAATTTTCCTGACTGCGTCAGGAAAATTGCCACCGCATCGGCGGTCCGACCCTCCTTGAAAAAAGGAGGGGAAATTTTAACGAAAACATTTTTTCTTACCCTCTCAAAATCGCCACAGGGTCAATCTTCGATGCCTTCCGGGCTGGCATATATCCTGCTAAAATGGTTGTAATCACCCCAAAGGCCAGACCCATAAAATAATACTTGATATTGAAAATGACAGGAAAGGTCTTCACATCCAGAAAATCGCCTGCATCAAAAGGAGTAATTGATAGCAGATAACTCAATGAAAAACCAATTAAAAGTCCCAGACAAGCACCTAAAACCCCGATAATGATAGATTGAATCAGAAAAACTGCTACAATATCTTTCCCCCCAAATCCTGTAGCTTTAAGAATCGCAATGTCTTTCATTTTATTGATTACATTCATATTCATGATATTGTAGATACCGAAACCTGCCACAACCAAAAGGGTAATAGATACGATAATCACCATAGCATTCCTTATCTTATCTCCTGTCATAAAAGCTGAATTTGCCTCTGCCCAGTCCTGCGTTTCATATCCATATTGATTACCCAATACTTTGGCATAATCAATGGCTGCCTGTGAATCTTTCATCTTGATATGACTATCAGTTACGTAGCTTTTATCTTTCTGCAGGATTTCCTGCACCATCGACATATTGGCGTAGCAGCGAACGCCCTCAACTGTC
>CBIHRH010000556.1:0-4070 GCA_966212365.1 uncultured Emticicia sp.
CAGCAGCTTTAGCTACTTTGAATTAATATTGATAAGTATCTGAAAAAAGCACCTGATTATCAGGTGCTTTTCCTTTTTTTCAAATAGAAAAGTATAATACTTTTTAAAAGTAATTATTTAAAATAAACTAAATAATTTATTTTCGGAACTCAAACACCACCCCGAATGTCCAGCGAAAGTCATTGTTTTTTCGGCCTTCTACTACTACACTCTCATAAGAGTTTTCAATAGTACTTCTGATGCCTGTGCGCTTGGTAATCTGATAACGGACACTCAAATTACCATTCCAACGGAAGTTTTTCTCTGTAATGGCTGGTTGGAGAAACAAGATATGTGATATATAGAGTTTGCCTTTATCTAAAGTATACTCACCGAAGAAGCGAGTAGAGTTACGCCATAAGTTTTTATCCGGTAGAGTATTGTTATTGATAAAATCAGTCCATTCGTATAAAAGTACGTTCGTAACGGATAAATAGTAAATTCCTTTATCTATGAGTTTGAAACCTAATCCCCCGGCTGCGATTAAGCGATTGCCTATCTTACGAAGGTTACTTCGTTCAAACGAACCAAAGGCCAAATAATAAAGCCGATTTTCAGGCAAGACCGTCGTTCGGAAATCAGCGAAAATCTCTCGTTCGTTTAATTGTTTGTTCTGTTGACCATAGACAAAAGACGGACTACTCGAAAATTTCAGAACTTTGCTCAGATTCCAGTCGATACCAGAAGCCAATTGCATAAAGGCACGATTGATGTTGCCAGAGGTATAGGTGCCATCTGCAGATAGTCTGAATCTGAATTTAGCGGGCGTATCGTCCTGGGGTTCATCTTCCTTTTTTTCCTCCTCTTCTTCTCCCTGTTCTTCTTCGGTAGCGGTGGTATCAGAAGAAATTTCAACTGGGGGAATGTTTTGAGGTTTGAGGGTATCTGGGTCGGTAGTCTGGGCTTTTAGGGTTACGTTAAATAAAGAAAAAATTAAGATTAGTAGTTTTATTTTCATTGGTGTTTGGTTATTTATAAATTTCGTAAAAATTGCAATATCTTTTTGATTTTGCTAAACAAGCACAAAATTAAAGTGTTAATGTGCATAATAGAATCCATACAAAACGGTGATAAGTGATTATCAGGAAAATCAGGACAGACAATGGAAGTGGCTAAGTATATTTCAGTAATTTTTGCAAGCATGATAAAGTTTTTCGGCGGGCCTTTAACAGGTCTGGCTTTGAAAATCACATGGTTTGAAACTGCGATTTGTTCAGTTGTAGGAATGATGATAACCGTAGCATTGGTTACGTTCTTCGGAAATTATATACAACAATTTTTTACAAGGCTTTTTCAAAGAGGGGAGCCTAAGAAAAAGAAAAAATTTACCCGCTCAAACAGGTTGGCTGTAAGAGTAAGAAGACGATTTGGTTTAATAGGTATCTCTTTCCTGACACCCATACTTTTTAGCCCGATAGGAGGAGCAATTCTGGCTTTGGCATTCAGATACCAGAAAAGAGATATCATGCTGAATATGCTTTTGAGTGCCTGCGTGTGGGGCGTAATACAGAGCTTGTTTCTTTATTATGCAAAGGACTTGTTTTCTAAATAATATATGTATCTCTATAAAGCAAAACGAGTGGATAGTTAATCTATCCACTCGTTTTGCTTTATAGAGGGTAATTCGGTTTAAATTTTAACAACCCGGATTCGTTTCAGTGAAGTACCGGCTTTGTTGATTTCCAGAATATAACTTCCGGCTATAATATCAATTATTCCTAAATCAATATAAGCTACATTATTTACTAGTTTGATATTTTCTTTCCTGATTGGTATGCGTTTACCTGCAGTAGTATAAAGCACAAAATCAAGGTCATTATAACTCTCTTCCAAAGGTAATTTAACATTACAGATATTCTCAAAAGGATTCGGATATACTACCCAATCGGTAATAATATTCTGTGATGAATCAGTCGAATATTTCACATTAAAGGTAACCGTCTTAAAAGTAATCAGTGTATCCTTTTGATAGGCATTGGCTTTTAAAGTATAAGTACCCACCGGAAACTCGAGCCCTCTACCCTCGCCAAATAAATTATAAGGTGGTCGCTCAGAGATATTCTTGAATTTATAAGGGCCTGCCAACTCAAAATGAAACTTCACTGAATCTAAATTACATCGTGCCAGCACATTCAATTTTTTAGGTAAATCTTCTAAATACAGCGTCCTGTTATTCTGAAGCAGTCCCCAACCCTCAATAGGTACATCAAAATAATCGGCTTTAATCAATTCAAAATCAATAGCCGGAGGGATACTCTCAATATACATGACAGACTCAAGGCTCGCGCCCTTATTGTCATAAATTTTCAGTTTGATTCTGGTTTTGCCAAGAGAAGGCGCTTTACCATAGAAACTAAACTCAAACTTATTGAAATTGACCCATCTGGGTGATTCAGTCATTTCAATATAGGCAATATATCCGTCAGGATCAATATAAAGATTCTCTGGTATTCTGAAAACAAAAGGCTGGTTGACAACAATTTGTTGGGTATAATCTTTAAAATTCTCAATCGGAACCTCATTAGGTCCTTCCTGTATCGGTGGTTTCGGAGGGTCCGGCGGTGTCACCGGGCCTGGTCCGGGGCCCGGATCAGGATCCGGACCAGGGTCAGGAATATCCGGCAATGGATTGTCAATTACTTGTTTATCATGCACCAGGTCCTCTTCATAAATAATCTTGATTTTCTTCTTACCATTATTAGACCTAATCCGCCAATCTTCTACTACTGCTTCACGATTATCTATAAGCTGCGAAAGTCGATATTTCATAGAGTCGGCAAATACTATCGGCGGGCTCGGTTTATCTTTCCAGTAAACACCTTCCTGTACGGCAGGCAGTATTTTCTCAACGTCTTTACCATTGTCATAATCCACATATAGCATCACTACTTCGCAACCGTATTCAATGGCCCTGTCTACATAGTTTCTTAATGACTCGGGCGTAGGCTGGTCAAAGTGTGCAATCTCAGTATAGAATTTCTGTCCGGGCCTTAAATTACTTGCTACTAAATCTCCCTGAATACCATCGCCCTGAAAAGCATCAACTGAAGTCTTGACAATATCAGCTTTTTCAGTGAGACTTTTAAAGGCAAAAGTACCCCTCAACAATGATAAATTATCGGCTATTCCTCCAAATTCACAAGCAACTTTGTAGGTAGGGTCCACTGATTTCACCGCATCAGACATCTGGTCTATATGGCTCTTGAGCAATTGATGCCGGAACAGATACCAGTCTTTTCCTCTTAAACCTCTGAAAGAGTCTTTTGTATTAAACCAGTTTACATAAGGTTCTACCTCCAGAAATTGTTTATAGTTGGTGCCCCAATAACTGTTCAGGGTACGAATGGTCTGATACTTGGTTTTAGCCCAATCTTTCCACTTAATCATCGACCACTTAGAATGGTCAAAAACTGCAAAATAAGAAGGATTCGGATATTGTTGGTTTTCGTATGCATAACCTAGCTCCTGCTGTGGAGTATTTACAACCGAAATAAAAAGAATTTGTCCACGCGATTGTAAATCTTTATAGCGCTGGCAAACCTCCCTTACAAAGCCCGCGGCTTTTTCGATAGAGGGCTGGTGTGCAAAACTGAAATGGTTGTTATCGTAGTAATAAGTCAGGGGCTTTCCTTTAAAATCGGATACAGCCTCTTCAGCTGCCCAGAAACCGGGCGTAAAGGCAATATGCCGACCCAGGTGGATTCTTATAATAAGTTTTACCTGAAGTGTATTTACTACATAGTTTATCTGATTATCTATCTGTGCCCAGTCGCCTTTAGAATCAGCTTTCGGATAAATTCTATCCCACATTACTGTTAAAGCCACGGCATTACATCCGGCTTTCACCATTTTATTCATGGCACTGATACCATGATTCATACCCGGCTCCAGATTTAAAACCCCATGAACAATGTATCTGTTAGGCGGATTCTGCGCGAACGAAGAAGCCGATAGCTTGAAAAAAAAGAAAATAAGTAAATAAAAGTAATGTGAAAGTCTGATGTTCATAAATTTATTTCATATCGTAAAAC
>CBIHRH010000557.1:0-4068 GCA_966212365.1 uncultured Emticicia sp.
ATGAATACCCAACGGCTGAGTATAATGAATAGCAGTTAAGGCAACACCCAAACCTGCGAGAATGGCAAACCATTTTACGTTGGCATTCAGATCTTCTTTCGGGTTAGTCTTTAAAACGGAGGCTACAATGCTGTCAGGCACACCTTTGTCGACAATTTTGTTTTTCAGTTTATTGTCCATCAGACGTTTCATAATAGCCAGAATAAACCACATAAACAGGCCCAAGGTAAAAATCATAGCAGCTACTCTGAAAACTTCGGGCGCATAGAGCCCGCTACCATCCTCTGCATGTGCAAAAACAGGGCAAAGGCCGGCTGATAAAATGATAATTGACTTTTTCATATTTTATATTAATGTTTATATCAGATTAGATAGATAACTCCATAAATTGTTGCAATTATTAATAAAAATTCAAGGCTTTCATTTGTGCTTTGTATCGCTGATACATATCCATACCCAGGAAAACCATTACCCCAAGCGAAGTTAAAGTCAGCAGACCTAAAAGAATAGGTTGCAGGTAAGAGAATAGATTTGCCAGACTATTGCCAAATACATAGCCGGCAACGCCAATCATCACCACCACTATAGCAGCAATAACAAATACAAATGATTTGTCCTCAACTTGTTTTGGTTGTGGTAATTTTTCCATTACCAAAGCTTCCAGATCAAAATCAAATACTGCTTTTTCTTGTGATTCGATGCCTTCAAATAATAATTGATATGCCTGCACTTGTTGCTGGCAATGAGGGCATTGATGTATATGTTCAATCCATACTTCAGTACGACTTTTAGTATCTAAGACATATTGTTGAATCTCTTCGTCGGTCAGATGTATATTTTTCATAATGCTTCCTTTTTATAAGTGAGCAATAAATTATCTTTCAGTAATTTTCTGGCTCTCGACAAATAGCTTTTCACAGTTCCTTCAGGCAACTGTGTTACTTCTGCTATTTCAGCATAACTCAATTCTTCGTTATGATAAAGTGTAATCAAAGTTTTGTAAATGGGTGAAAGTTTGTCAATCTCTGTTTTCAGAATGGCAGATAGCTCCTTTTTAAAAAAGTTACTTTCTGTTTGACTCACAAAAGGGTCAATCGCATAATTCAGTTTTTCTAATACTTCGTTTTCTTCTTTGTCATTGACATTATCCAGCAAAACTAATTTCTTTTTTTCAAGATACCCCAGACAAGTGTTATAGGCAATCTGCCCTATCCAGGTCGAAAGTTTTGATTGAAACTGAAAAGTATTCAATTTCTGAAATGTTCTTAAATAAATATCCTGTGCAATATCTTTTCTATCAGCCGAATTCTTCACCATCTTGTAAACAATCTGCCCTACCAAGCCTTCGGTATTTTTCATAATAAGCCTGAAAGCATTAGTGTCTCCGCCTAATACTCTACCGACCAAAGTCTGGTCTGACATATTATTTTCTTTGATAGTGTTCACTTAGACATTAGACAGACAAGCTTGAAAAATGTTGCAATTAATTGAAGCATTATCCAAATTTAGTGTATAAAAGAGATGATTTTATTTTCGGAGGAAATGTCGGGGCAAAAATTTAAAATCTTTTTTCTCATTCTTGTGATTTTTTCTTAAATCTATACACTAATAGGGCAAGAAATTAAATTAGCTCACCATTACGTGAACAAAAAAGAAACATTCATTAAAGCTATCAAGGAGAATGAAAGTCTGATTTTCAGGATTGCTTCGGTATATACTAATAATACCGATGATAAGGCAGACCTGATGCAAGAAATCATTTATCAGCTCTGGAAATCATTCGACTCTTTCAACCAACAATCAAGCTTAAGTACCTGGATGTATCGGGTGGCTTTAAATGTGGCTATTTATCAATTGAAAATAGCAAAGAGAAGGGTTTCTACAGTGCAGATTGATGAACAAATATTGAGTTATCAGGATGAAGACGATAGTGCAATTGAGCAAAAGTGGGAGACATTCCGACAGCAGATAGATAATCTTAACTTACTCGATAAGGCCATTGTAATGCTTTATCTAGACAATAAAAGCTATGATGAAATAGCCGAGATAATAGGGATAACAGCAAGTAACGTAGGCACTAAGCTACAGCGCATTAAAGAAAAACTAAAGAAACAAACTATAAATAGCCAGAGTCATGGAACTAGATGAACTAAAAACTATATGGGACGAAGCGAGTAATCCCTCAGAAAAACAACCTTTTTTAAAACCAAAAACCATTGAAAAAATGACTGAAACCGGATATAAATCGAAACTTAAAAAAGTAATCTATCATGAAACGCTTGGCACTTTTTTCGCTTTTGGTGCTGTAGCTTATATGATTGTGAATTTCAGCAAACTAAGTACCCCATTCTTTCAAGGGATTGGAATAATTACTATTATCATGTTAGTAGTTCTTCCAACTATTAGTCTTGTCTTGCTGAGTCAGATTAATTCAGTAGGAGATGTAAGCCGCCCTTTTGCCGAAACATTGAAAACCTTCGCTACGCAAAAATTACGTTTTATCAGGTTTCAGCAGGCAAGCGTAATAGCGGCCTATGTTCTCCTAGTGTTTGTTATCATGCTAATGCCCAAATTTACAGGTGGGCGCAGCCTTAACGAAAACAAGTTTTTCTGGTCTGGTGCTATTGCAATAGGTTATATTTTTCTGTCGTTTTTTTCCAGATGGGTTATCAGGTATTATAGTAAGGCCTTGGCGCAATCGGAGGAGTTGTTGAGGGAGTTGGACGATTGAGGAAGTTACCAAATATTAATGAGGTAGGATATCTCCTCATTAAAGTAAAATATAATTTTTACTCCGATTCATCAACAATACTAGTCAGGTACCATTGATTGTCAATCTTTGAGAAAAGATGATGTACTATCTCTCCGTTGTCTTTATTGGTAAATACTACATCTTTTGAATCCGAAGCTTTATCTACAGTCTCTAATTTATTTTTCGTATGTTCTTTTTTCAGCTTCAATAAATCAGTATGTCGCCAGTCATTCTGCTGAATTGTTTTTTCATTTCTTTTTTCTTCATCTACTACTACTACTTTTAAGGGGAACTTAATTCTACTCAACTGAAATTTATCATCTTTACAAAAGTTCTTGAAAAACTTGTCAAAATTCTCTTCGCTTTTGTCAATTTTATTGACAAAACCCGCTTCTACAAAAAAAGAGGTTATTAGGAGCAAAATGGCAATTAATTTCATACGTTGTGATTTTTTGACTGGATAATCAGGGCAATAACCCTAATATTTTTTTTAAAGTTTTCTATTGGTTCTTAAATAATGAAATTTACAGCAAAATATTCGAAATCAGGTCGAAATTGTTTCAGGGATATTCAAAACCAAATGTAATTTGCCTTACTTTATTCTCTCGGAGTCTGAATTCCATAAAATAGCCGGGCATATAATATCTTTTCACAAAAGGGTGTTTCTTATTTAGATGATAGGTAAGAATCATATCATTGCCTTTCCGTTTCGCTTTAAAATTTTTTCCTTTTGCGTCGGTAACCTCTTCTAAAGTACTGCCTAATCCCAAACCTGACTCTGTCTTGAAAATTGTTTCTTCGCTATTGACCACCAATTTTTTATTCAGTCTTTTATCTTCCTCAAAATAGCCGATTTCAAAACAGCTAAACGCATATTCAGTCTCGCCCTCATATTGATAGGCTATTAAATACTCCTCTTTCAGTTTGTTACTAAAAATCATTACCGGGCTAAATCTAATAAAGTCGTGAATTTTCTGCTTTTTTTTGTCAGGAAAAAATTTTAAAGAAGACTCATAGTCTTCTAAAAACAGGCGTTCATTGATAGAGCTATCAGGCTTGAAAGCTATAGGTTTGTCTGATAAAAAGTCTGTTCCTGAATGATTATACTGTCCTTCAGCCATTTTAATTAGCAAAACAAAAATTAGTACATCGATAGGCATTTTGTTAACTTTTAATACTAATAATCAAATCTGAAAAACAGTATTTTCAATGTTATGGTACTTACCACTCCAATAATGACCGCTATCAGTTTATAAGGTTTATAACTCTTATAAAAGCCAAATGCCATTAAAACCAATAAATAACGCATTAAGAAA
>CBIHRH010000558.1:0-4063 GCA_966212365.1 uncultured Emticicia sp.
CAAACCAAACAAACCCAGGCAAGAGATTAAGATAGCCAGAATAGCAAAAAAGCTCGCCAGTTTACCAATGCGGTCTTCTGTGGAAAACTTCATGGCATATTGCTGGTCAGTAAATTTATAATCAAACGGGCTACCAGGGTTCAGCTTTTTAAATACCCCTTCTACCCTAGCGAGTGATTCATTAGCACTTAATTCCGGGTTCAATTTAATACTGATTACACTCGACCAGCCATAATTCATCACAAAAACTGTTTGGTAAACAGGGTCAAATGGCGAGTCCATCACCATATCCTTAATCACTCCCACAACCTGATACGGATTGCCATTCCATTTGATAGTTTTGCCAACCGGATCTTTCAAACCCATATATTTCACGGCCGTTTCGTTTAATACTATACCTGAAGAGTCTGTCGAAAAATCTCTGGAAAAATCCCGGCCGGCTGTAAGCTGCCAGCCTACTGTTTTTCCAAAATCATGTGTTACTGAAATAACCCCGAATTGCTCTTTAAAAGCCGGATCTTTACCAGGCCAGTCGAATCCGATAAGCCTTGACCCTAGCTTTGTGGTCGGAGATGACGATTGTGCCATTTCTACCACAGCTCCTGTTCTTTTTAACTCATCCCGCAATACATTATACTTACCATGGAGTTCGGGCGTATTCATGGCAACAGTAACTATACCGTTCCGGTCATAACCAATCGGGCGATTTTTGGCATGCTGAATCTGACGAAAGACGATAATCGTACCGATGATTAGTGTCACCGAAACCGTAAACTGGGCTACTACTAAAACCTTTCGGGGCAGAGCGGCGAAACGCCCTGCTTTGAAAGTCCCCTTCAATACTTTAACTGGCTGAAAAGAAGATAAATACAAGGCAGGGTAACTACCTGCTACCAGACCTGTCAGGAGACTGAATCCGACACTTGCCAGCCAGAAAATCGGCTCACTCCAGAGTAGTGATAACTTTTTATCAGCAACCTCATTGAAAAAAGGAAGCATAAGCAATACAAACAACAATGAGAACACAAAAGCAAAGGCCACCATCAGGATTGACTCACTAAAAAACTGGATGACCAATTGAGAACGAACAGACCCAACTGCCTTGCGAATACCCACCTCTTTGGCACGTTTCTCAGATCGGGCAGTTGAGAGATTCATAAAGTTAATACAAGCTAAAAGAAGCACGAATATGCCGATAATTCCAAATAGCCAGACGTATTGAATCCGCCCTTCCGGATTACGCCATTTATCCCATCCTCCATACAAATGCCAGCGGCTCATGGGTTGTAAAAATACCTCCGGGTTCATATGCGCTGTTTCAGGCGCATTTTTCAATCTTAAGTTTTTTATTTTCCCCGAAACTGTTTCAAAATCGGCTTTTGGAGCAATTTGCGCCAGAATTTGCCAGGAATTATTACCCCAATGTGCATTAGGCTTAATCCAGGGTTCAGACGAAACATACAAATCCCAGGGAGCAATAAAAGTCATATCACGAAACTGTGTATTATACGGCAAATCTTCATAAATGCCCGTTACTTTCACATTTAGCTTATTATCAATTCTGACTACCTTACCCATCGCATCTTCATATCCAAAAAGCGACCTGGCCACCGATTCTGACAATAAAATTGAATGAGGGTCTTTCAATCCTGCTCTTGTGCCTTTAAGCATCTTCAATGTAAGCATATCGGGGGCTTCCGGGCTCAGGTAATTACCTGTTTTCATAAATTTCTTATCTCCCGCTGCCAGAATATGCTCTCCCGTCCAGGAAGACATAACCACATACCTAAAATCCTCTGAAAAATCAGTTTTCAGCGTGGTGCCCAATGGTATGGGCATATATTCTCCTGCTCCAAACTCGCCATTGATGGTTGCCCCTTGCATGACCTTCGCAATCCGGTCGTAGTTCTGAAAGTATTTATTGTAAGACAACTCATCATAAATCCAGAGCCCGATAAGCATGGCTACAGCCATCCCTGACGACAATCCGAAGATATTGATGAAAGAATAGCCCTTGTATTTGAGCAGATTCCTGAATGCGATTTTAAAATAATTGCTTATCATAATTTGTATATATAATGGAAGTGGTGCTTCTTTTTTCCTTTTCAAGGCAAAGGGTTTGATAAAGCTCAATACTCCTTTTGCGTATGCTTGCCTGGCTGTTTTCTCTCCGAATACTCTCAGGTTTTTCTGAAATCGTTCGTATAAATCACCCTGCACTTCCTCTAATAAATGAGGGGCACAGAACCATTCTAACAATCGGTCAGCCCAACGGGGTGGTTTTGGCTTTTGCATAGCTTTCTTTGCATGGGGCAGGGGGCATGGAGCATAGGGTTTTTCTTCTGCCCTTGGCCCCAATCCCTACGCTTATTGTAATGTTGAAAAAATCCTTAATGGGATACTATCCCACATACGATTGCGCAATAAACGAATCTCGTCTAATGTGCGATTCCCCAGAGCTGTTAATTTGAAGATGCGTTTTCTACGTCCTCCCCTTTCAGCTGTAGCTTCTCCCATATGTGAAGTAACCATGTATTTTTCTTCCAATCGGTGCAAAGCGGCATGTACAGCGCTAACACTCACCGACCGCCCCGTCTGTTGCTCAATTTCTTCAGTGATAGAGACTCCGTAAGCCATATCACCCATAATTGCAACGGTCAACAACACTATTTCTTCAAATTCACCTAAGTAAGTTCTTTTCATACAATTCTATTATTTCAACTTTTGTAGAACATATAATCCATACTTATCAAACGCTTATGAATTTTGTCAGTAAAATTATATCAACTTTTGTAGAACAAATGATATGCCAAGCCAATAAATCCCCCAAAATGCGGAATTTCAGGCGTTTTGCATTAAGCTAAGTGTCCGAAATCGTACAGTTGGCTTGTCCGAAAGCGTACGGTGGAAGGCTAAACCCTCTAGTAATTTAGTAGTTAAAAGGCCCTAAAAACAAGAAACCCCATCGCTCAATGCCACGGGATTTCTTCTTAGAGGTAAGAAGCTATTTGAAACAATCTAAGGTTCATTATCTCGTTTTTTGTCTGGCATCACAAAACCTTTTACTACATCGCCAATCACAAATCCAAAATAAGCTCCGATGGGAATCATGGTTTGCCATTGTGATTTCAACGGACAAGTACCTGTGATACAGCCTATTTCTTTCCAATATAGATAGCCTCCTGCTGCTCCTATGCCTGTACCAATCCACGCCAAAAACTTTATATATTTCATATAGTCTGCCTAAGGTTTTATACCGGATATCAAAATTCATATTTTTTTTTTAATTACCCTCAATTTTGCTTAAAAAATCAACAAAAAGTATATTCATCATTAAGCAACGTTAATAATTGAGTAAGTATCTGGTAAAAATAAATGAGAACACTTTTATTTTTTAAAAATCGAAATATTCATGATTCCTATTTTAGGCGAGAAGGAAGAGTTGTATTTGAGTTTGGACTTATCAAGCAGGCTAACAAAGCGTTTTAGTTTATCGTGAATGAGGTCTCCGTAGATTTTAATCATTAAACAAATATTGCAGTCATTTTCGACAATTTCCTGCGGGGAAATTTCGCTTTTTTCCAGGGCATCCAATATCTGCGCCTGGAAGGCATCATTTGTGGCTTCTTTTTTCATGGCAATGGTTTTCTAATGGCTATATGGAGGATTTTCTTCCTCACGGTATGAGTAAAGGTAGTCAAAAAAATGTAAAAACCAAGCTAATCTGTATAAATCTATCATTAATATAGAGTTTTGTTATTCAAAGGTATTAAATGGGTTTTCAAGTGTTCAAGCACCATTACTTTATAAAACCCTTTCCAAATAGAAGTCTTTAATCTATATTGCTTATCAAATTATTCTACAATGTCTTCTTATCGCTCTTTTAAGCCAAACGACCTGCGCGGTACTTTACAAATAGCCCGCCCCAAAGGCTATCTGGCCAATTTTGTGGAGTTCTTCTGGCAATCAGCGTTTGATGCAAACGGCGACGATTGTATTTATAGTCATGCCCTGCCTAATTATTCAGGTTTGTTATCTTTTAACCTAAGTCATTCAAGTTGGC
>CBIHRH010000559.1:0-4061 GCA_966212365.1 uncultured Emticicia sp.
CTCTTCAACAACTACTGGTTTTGGAGCAGGGCCTGGTTTCCTTACATGAGTTGGCGGAGGAGTATAATTCGTCATGCCGGCATTCACTCGGCCAGACACCCGATTTAAAGCAATAATTACCTGCTCATCATTCGGGTTTTTCTCTACTGCTTCTTTCAATGCTTCTTCGGCGCCTTCCATATTACCCAGTTGCTCCTGGGTTAAACCTATCAGGTAATTAATTTTGGGAGTATCCTCATTAATATCTTGTGCTTTTTTGTAATTTTCTAAAGCTCTGGAATAACTCTTCCAGCGATAATAAATCGCTGCAGAATATAGCAATACATCTGTCCTTTTATCGTCTATAGCCGCCGCTTTTTCATAATTAACCAGGGCACTATCCAAACGACCAAATTTGAAGAAAACTAAACCGCGTTCAACAAACAAATCAGCACTATTGGGAAATTGAACCATAGCCGATTTATTAACCACCAAAGCAGAATCATACATTCGGTAATTCTGTAACACTTCTGTCAGTTTTGAATATCCTTCTCTGAAAGAAGGTTTCATTTCAATGGCTTTGTTGATTAAAGAAATAGCAGTTAAAGTATCACCTTTTCTGGCTGCAAGGGTACCCCTGTAAAAATGCGTTTCACCATCGTACGGAGCAATTTGCAAAGACTTTGCC
Source organism: uncultured Emticicia sp. (assembly GCA_966212365.1). GTDB lineage: Bacteria > Bacteroidota > Bacteroidia > Cytophagales > Spirosomataceae > Emticicia. The sequence goes on from CBIHRH010000559.1 coordinate 668, forward strand.
AGATATTTCTCTGCCGAAGGAATGTCATTTTTTTGCTGTGATAAATCTCCTAGTAAAGTATATAACTCAGGGGTATCCACGTTCAGAATCTCGGCACTTTGGGCAAATGAAAAGGCATCGTTATATCTTTTCATTTTTCTCAATATTAATGCCTTTACAAATAGGTATTTGCCTGTATTTTGTTTTAGCTGATCTGCACGGTTAATATCTTCCAGGGCTCTTTCTGTATTACCGACTTTGAGGAATACCGCCGCTCTTTTAAAGTAATTCTCTGCCACACTCGGGTTACTTCTGATAGCATCTGTTAAAGCATCAACAGCCGCTGTATTCATTACACTTTCTAACTGAAAAGGTGAAGGTGGAATCTTCGAGCGGTCACGATTACCTTGTCCGCAAGCAGCTAGCAACACAACTATAATCAGTAAAATATATATGTTTAAATTTTTTTGCATCAATTTTAATGGTGCGACTAATCGCACTTACCAATATTTTCACAAAAATCTGAAAATTTTCTAACAATAAAAACCTTTGCTGAGAATATAGAAGTTTATTTCCTGTGTTTTGAAATAGAAAAACGCAGATTTAACTTATTTTCGATTGGTGAGAACTATACTGATGCAAAACGATAAAATACCCCAAGCGGTAACCGCTTCTGAAAGGAATCCTGCAAAACCAGTTCTCCCATTTCAGCATTGGTAATGTTGGGATAATTTTGCTTGATGATAGTTTCAGCAATTACTGCTGAAAAACCCATCGAATAGAGGTTCAATATAAAAAAGAAGTTTTTATCGTCAATCAGTTGCAGACAGCTTTTAATCAATTCATTGATTCCTTCTTCCAAAATCCATTTTTCACCATCTGGGCCTCTGCCATAGGCCGGAGGGTCAAGTATAATTCCGTTGTATTTCTTGCCTCTTTTTACCTCTCTTTTTACAAATTTCAAGGCATCTTCAACTACCCAGCGAATATCAGTCAACTGGCTAATCTCCATATTCTCTCTTGCCCACGAAATCGTTTGTTTAATAGAATCGACGTGAGTTACATCGGCACCATTTCCTTTGGCTACAATAGACGCTCCACCTGTATATGCAAAAAGATTTAATACTTTAGGGTCTTGAATGTCCATTTTTTGCAGCTTATCTTCAATATACTGCCAGTTTTCTACCTGTTCCGGAAAGATGCCTACATGTTTGAAGGAAGATAGGGATAGTTTGAATTTATACTTTTTTCCTCCTTGCTCATAATTCATATACCATTTTTCTGGCATCTTTTTCAGATTATGCCATTCACCCCTTTCGTCAGGACTTAACTGGTCTTTGCCTTTTGTTTTTCTGAAAATAGCAGAAGCCTTCTTTTCCCACGTCTCTTCGCTAAGAGATTTATCCCAGACCGCCTGTGGTTCGGGACGTGCCAGTATATAATCACCGAAACGTTCCAGTTTTTCAAAATTGCCCGAATCTATTAATTCGTAAGAGGATATTTTTGGTTGTAGAAGTTGATACAAGGGTATTACGTTTAAATGAAACTACACTTATTGCACCTTGCTCAGATATATAATTTTCTTAATATTTGTCTGAGGAAGCTGTTGTTGCCCTTTTTTTCGCTTGTTGGGCTTTTCTTTCGGAGCATCCATATCTTTTAAGGCCTCAAATTTAATACGACTTCCGTCAGCAATAAAATAATTTTCATACCAATTTCTTACACCATGATAATTTGGTACAAATTGACTGTTTTTTACATCTATCGGCTCTTCCGAAAGTCTGTAAGTAGCAGGACGGGCAAATTCTGCCAGATTATTAACCGTTAATGCTCCTTTAATGCAAACTGCCGTGGATTTATCTTCTGAAACCGCTATCGCTTCTTCAACTTGAGGAGAAATCAGATCCATATCGATTCTGTGCTGAGAAACCAGATTCCCGTCAAGGTCGAAACTCGCCACAAAGCCATTTAAATAATTATACCCTTTAAAAACCTGTTTTGATTGGGTACGAGGATAATTATAGTTGGAACTCGCATACCGACCATAACTCGGGTAAGGGTCATAACCATTATAATAAGGAGTGCTTGTTGTAACAGTTTGGTAATTTGCCTGAAAGAAAGTGCCTCCAATCGTAAGCGTACTTTGTCCAAACACTGGTTTGATTGGTAATAATACAAAATTATCAATGATTTTTTTAACGGTAGTATCATCAATAGGAGGGATGCCTTTCAGCAACTGGCGATAATCATAAAATTTCGTAGTAGTAGTTTTTCCATCTTCCACTTTTGAAACATACATTCCCTTTGCTCCAGAATTAGACTGATAAGTACCTGAAATAAACTTGATAGTTGGGCCAATCTCGGTTAAAGTAGCTGTCAGCGGGAAATTCCCCGCGTTTGAAGCTATTGTATTTTTTATTATCAGCTTGCCAGTAGTATCATATTTGGCATAAACTACATAGGCATCTTTAATAAATTCACCCTTTTTCTTCTTTTCATTCGTATAAGCCGACTCTTTAATAGCCCAGAGGCTTTCTATGACATTCTTTTCGGCATCATAATTAAAGTATTGAACCTGTGCTTTACCAATCAATTCGGCAGTGATAAATTCCCCTAAATCGGCATCAAAGTTATAATTATAAAAAGCAGCACCCTTTTCGTTGACCCCGGCCATTAAAATGCGATTTTTGAAAAACACATAATCCTGGTCCTGAAAAAACTCACGCAGCTCAAATCCATTATTATTAAACTTTCCGTCTTTTAGGGATATGCTGAAAACCTGATAGTACATGCCTTGCGTTTCGCTGAACATAAAGGTAATGTAGTCTTTATCAATGGTATAAGAAGATGGTTTCTTTTCTACATCAAGAAATATCTCAGATTCCCACACTTTTTTTAAATCAGTATCAAACCTGACGATAACGGCCTTTGTAACATCTTTTTTTGCAAATAGAATAATACCGTCTTTATCCAACGGAATCAGTTGTTGCCACGTTGGCCGACCATTAACCTCAAATTCTACTGTTTTTAAAACTTGTGCAGAAATACTAAAGTAACTAAGTAGAAAAATAATAACAAATGTCTTTCTCATCAATAATAGATTTTTCTTAAACCAGGTTTATTTGAACATTCAGGTTTACTTTTTTATTAGGTTTGATAAAATAAACGTTCTAAGGATTTGCCGGGTTTGGCAGAGACAAGGCACTGCCTTGTCTCTACTTTGGCATATCTTTGGCAATAACTTAAGCGAACCTTTGCAATTTTAAGAACATTTATTGAATCTTAACTAGAAAGCAATCTTATTCAAGTAAAATACTCTTCTTGAACCACCTGTTCTATTAGCAATTTTTTGATAACCCCAGGCTAAATAATAGTTCTGATGCCAATACTCAAGATCATCAGTTGAGGTATCTCT
>CBIHRH010000560.1:0-4058 GCA_966212365.1 uncultured Emticicia sp.
CACTGACAAACCCAATAAAGAGCTTGAAGACGGGATGATTGGAGAAAGGAACAAGTGAGAAGAAACTGAAAAATAAGGTTGGATTTTGGGGGAAAAATATGGTGGTTTTATGCAACGAAACAGCCATTTTTCACATCTGTTAACTTGTAAAAGATATTACTTTATATACATAAAATAGAAAGATTGAGGAAAGCAATAGCCTTAAATGGTTGCTATTCTCCTTTTCTATAACTACTTAAATTATGATACGCAATTACTTAAAAATCGCCTGGAGGAATCTTGCTAAGAGCAAGGTTTACTCGTTTATTAATGTCTTTGGTCTGGCTGTAGGAATGGCTGTGGCTATGATGATTGGTCTCTGGATAAACGACGAGATGTCGGCCAATAAGCACCATGCCAATTATGCTACACTTTATCAGATTAAGATGCATCAGACCTTTGATGGAAAACGAGGTACTCAAGATGCCATCCCCTTCCCTATGGGAGAAGAATTACAAACTAAATTCCCTGATTTTAAAGCCGTAGCTATGTGCGACTGGGGGAGTACCCGTTCGTTAGTAGTCGGTAATCAGAAGTTTTTGAAATTCGGACATTTTATTGGTCAGGATGCCATTGATATGTTTTCGTTGAAAGTTAAAAATGGAGATAAAGAGCCATTGAAAGAGCCTTATTCGATTGTGTTGACAGAGGAGACGGCCGAAGCACTTTTTGGAAAGCAAGACCCTGTCGGTAAAGTAGTAAGAGTAGATAATACCATGAATCTGAAAGTAACAGCTGTGGTAGAAAAACAACCTAAGAATGCCACTCTGCAATATGATTACCTGATGCCTTGGCATTTACAAGAGAAAATTTATGACTGGATTCCTAAATTCCATAAAACCAATTGGGGTAATAACTCATGGCAGGCTTATGCACAACTGAAAGATGGTATCGACCCTGAAAAGACCAACGCCAAAATCAAAAATGTGGTATTAGACCATTTTAAAGATAATGAGCTGATGCAAAAAAATATCAAGCCGGAGGTTTTTGTTCACGCAATGGAAAAATGGCGTTTGTATTCTGATTTTACCGATGGAAAACCATCAGGCGGATTTATCAAATACGTAAAGCTGTTTGGTATTTTCGGCATCTTTGTGTTGGTAATTGCCTGTATCAACTTTATGAACCTCAGCACGGCTCGTTCAGAGAAACGTGCCAAAGAAGTAGGTGTCCGCAAAGCTGTTGGTTCAGCCCGTAAACAATTAATCAGTCAGTTTTTGAGCGAGTCAATTCTGATAGCTTTTATGGCTTTGGTAGTGGCATTTCTTTTAGTAGCACTTTCATTGCCATATTTTAATAAACTGACTGAGAAACTGATGGCTATTCAGTTTGATAATCCTGTTTTCTGGGCTATTATTTTAGGTTTTACTCTATTCACAGGCTTATTGGCTGGAAGCTATCCTGCACTTTACCTATCCTCTTTCAACCCTGTTAAAATACTTAAAGGAGGCGTTCATGTAGGCAAGAATGCCTCCTTACCCCGTAAAATTCTGGTAGTGATCCAGTTTACTTTCTCTATTGTATTAATGATCGGAACGGTTATCATCTACCAGCAGATACAACACGCCAAAAACCGTCCGATTGGCTTTAATAGCCAGGGGCTTATCTCGGTAGAAGTTTCGAAAGACCTGATCGACAATTATGAGCCGCTCCGCAATGAACTGATTGCTTCAGGAATGGTATCCTCTGTCACTGAAACTAATTCACCTCCTACTGAGATTTATAGCAATAACAATGGTTGGGAGTGGAAGGGCTCGACACCGGAAGAGAAATCAGTTCTTTTTAATACCATTGCTACCAATTACGATTACGTAAAAACAATAGGTGTTAAATTAAAAGAGGGAAGAGATTTTTCTAAAGAGTTTTCGACTGATTCTACAGGAGTGATTCTGAACGAAGCTGCAGTTAAACGCATGAGACTGAAACACCCGGTAGGAGAAATGGTAAAATGGAATGGGAAAGACCGAAGAATAGTAGGAGTGGTAGCAGATGTGATGATGCAGTCACCTTACAGGGATATTTCACCCTTAACAATCGTATTTGAGAAAGGCTGGGTGAATTTTATTAATGTTAGAATCAACCCGAATGTGGCAAGCGCCGAGGCTATTAAACGTATCAAACCAATTTTCGATAAATACAATCCGGGCTTCCCGTTTGCCTATAAGTTTGCAGACAGTGAATATGCCAGAAAATTCAACTACGAAGAGTTGATAGGCAATCTGGCCGCCATCATTTCGATTCTGGCTATCTTTATTTCATGTCTGGGCTTATTTGGCTTAGCTTCATTTATGGCAGAGCAACGTAAGAAGGAAATTGGCGTAAGAAAAGTCCTTGGGGCCAGCGTAGCCAACCTTTGGGGCTTACTTTCAAAAGATTTTGTGAAACTGATAGTGATTTCTTGTGCCATTGCTTCACCAATTGCCTGGTATGGCATGTCTGAATGGCTGAAGGACTATACCTATAAAATTAACATTGGTGTAGGTGTATTCTTATTAGTGCTTGTAGTATCATTGATTGTTACGTTGCTTACGGTAAGCTATCAGGCTATTAAAGCAGCGCTGGCCAATCCGGTGAAATCATTGAAAACGGAATAATTGGAGAAGGAAACAGGGAGAAGGGAGGAAATATTTTTACTTATTCCTTTCTCCATGCTCCTTTCTCTTTTCTCTTTTCTACATTAACCCTGCAAAACTATGATACGTAATTATCTGAAAATCGCCTTCCGGAATCTGCTGAAGCATAAGAGCTTTAGCTTTATCAATATTTTTGGGTTGTTTCTCGGGACAGCCTGTTGCTTGTATATTGTGATGTATGTCAAAGACCAGTACGGGTATGACATGCATCACGATGCTCCTGAAAGCCTGTACCGTATTACGGTAGAGATTGATGGTAAAGATGGCGTAAACGATAAATGGAAATCGGTAACCTCTTCTCCTCCTATTGCTCCGGCTATGCAACGCGATTTTCCGGAAGTAAAGGCGTTTACCCGTATTGTTAATTCCGACAACCAGTTATTAAGTGTCAATGGCACGGCGAATAGCTTTTATCAGTCTAAAGTATATCATGTTGATTCTACCTTTTTTCAGGTGTTCAAATATAAATTTATTGAAGGCAACCAGAAGCAATGTATGGATAAACCCAATACGGTTGTCATTTCGTCGGCAGTAGCAAGAAAACTATTTGGTAATTCAAGCCCTGTTAATCAGGTTGTTAAAATGAGCAACCGTGATGGTAGCGGAGATTTTACGGTTACTGGTGTATTTGATGAAAAGTATGGAAAATCTCATCTCAGGCCAAATATACTGGTTAATATGAATAGCGGTGGAATTGGCGAATATGTACGTGGCAATGACCAATGGGCGGGTAATAACTTTGTTTATGCCTATATCAAGTTGCACAAAAATGCTGATGCTAAGGCACTTGAAGCAAAGTTGCCGGCCTTTTTGCAAAAATATGGCGGTAAGAATCTGAAAGAATTAGGGATGAAAAAAGTGCTGCACCTACAAGCGGTAAGAGATATTCATTTGGCAGGCAATGGTAATAATGAAATCGATACAGTGTCTAGTGCTAAATTCTTATACTTCCTACTGATGATAGCCGGATTTATTCAATTGATTGCCTGTATCAATTTCATGAACCTTACTACGGCCCGTTCGTTGAATAGGGCTAAAGAAATTGGAATCAGAAAAGTGTCGGGCGCATTCAAGGGCTTATTAATCGGACAGTTCTTAGGCGAATCTTTTTTACTGTCATTAATAGCCGTAGTGTTATCGATTCCGGTAGTTTATTATCTATTGACATTCCTTAATTCTCTGACTGGCGGTAATTTAAATGCTGATATACTCAAAGGGTATGATTTGTGGCTGGTTGCGTTAGGACTGGCCCTTGTGACCGGCATATTGGCAGGTATATATCCGGCATTTTATCTATCCAATTTCCAACCGGTCAGTATTCTTAAAGGTTCATTCAGAATTAATCCAAAATCGGGGGCACTACGTAAAGGTCTGGTAGTTTTTCAG
>CBIHRH010000561.1:0-4047 GCA_966212365.1 uncultured Emticicia sp.
ACAGGTCTTTTATCCATTCAGACTCTTGCAAGCAAAGAAATTTTTGTAGTTTTGAGACAGGAGTAACAAACTCATATTTTATCTATCAGCAAAGAATCTGATACCTTGAATCTGATTGAATCAATATTTTCTCATTTAAACCTACCCTATTGGGGCTTTTAATATGCAAATCGGAATTGTTGGGCTCGGTAAAATGGGCTATAATCTGGCATTGAACTTACGTAATAATAACTACGAAGTAGTAGCACAAGATGTAAATGCCGAATCGGTAAAGAAAATAGGAGACGAAGGCGGAATCACCCCAGCGAATACCCTTAAAGAAATATGCGAAAAACTGACAGGTAGAAGAATTATCTGGTTAATGGTTCCGGCAGGTGGTATTGTTGATAGCGTTATCGAAGAATTAATGAATTATCTTTCGCCAGATGATATTGTAATTGATGGAGGTAACTCTCATTATAAGGAATCTGTGAGACGTTATGATTACTTAAAATCTAAGGGGATTAATTACCTTGATTGCGGTACAAGTGGGGGTACAAGTGGTGCTTTACATGGTGCATGTACTATGATTGGCGGGGATAAAGACGTATTCTCTTATGTAGAAAGCGTATTTAAAGATATTTCGTTAGAAAATGGCTATCTCTACACCGGGGCCTCAGGCAGTGGGCACTTTGTAAAGATGGTGCACAATGGGATTGAATATGGCATGATGCAGGCTATTGCAGAAGGTTTTGAGGTTTTCGAACGTTCGGAATTCGATATTAATTTCGAAGCCGTAGCCAAACTCTTCAATCATGGGTCGGTAGTGAGAAGCTGGTTGATGGAGTTGACAGAAAATGCTTTCAGAAAAGACCCACATCTGGATGCCATTAAAGGCATTATGCACTCGTCAGGTGAAGGGAAGTGGACACTTGAAACAGCACTTGATTTGGGTGTACCTACACCTGTAATTGCTTTGTCTTTATTGATGCGTTATCGTTCACAGCAAGACGATACTTTTTCGGGTAAAGTGGTAGCGGCTTTGAGAAATGAATTTGGTGGACACGCAGTAGAAAAAGCGAACTAGGATTGTTGCATGGAAGAGGCATTGTATGAACATTTTGTGGGTATTGATGTAGGTACTACTACTACCAAAGCCGTTGCTTTTGATAAAAACGGGAATGTATTAAGCCAGTTTAGCAGTGGTTATGGTATGACACACCCACATCCTAACTGGAGTGAACAAAATCCGGAAGAAATCTATGAAGCTTTTCAGAAGTGTTTGGGCGTTATTGTGCCCCCATCTTTGGCAGATAAAATTATCGTTTCTTTTTCATCAGCTATGCACGGCCTGATAGCGATTGATGCCGACGGGAAACCCCTTACTAATCTGATTTTATGGGCAGATAACAGGGCTACTGAGCTAGCCAACCGATTAAAACCTACTGATTTAGGGCAGGAACTCTATCATCGCACAGGCATTCCGATTCATCCTTTTTCTGTTTTCAGCAAAATCTTATGGTTGAAAGAAAATGAACCCCAAATTTTCAATAAAACCCATAAATTTATAGGCATTAAAGAATACCTGTGGTTTAGGTTATTTGGCGAATATACCATTGATTATTCTTTGGCGTCGGGTAGTGGCTTATTTAATTTCAGAGAATCGAAATGGGATAGATTAGCTTTAGAAACCTTAGGAATTTCAGAGGAACAATTACCCAGATTGGTTTCTACTACTCATATCCAGAAAAACGATACGAATCCAAATCTCCCATTAGTAAACTATGTGATTGGTGCAGGTGATGGGCCTTTAGCCAATCTAGGTTCTGGCGCTATGAAACCCGGACAAATGGCTTTTACGATGGGTACCAGTGGGGCTGTAAGAATGTGCGTGTCACAACCTTACACCGATCCTAAAATGCGGACTTTCAATTTCTTCCTTTTCGAAAATCAATATATTATCGGTGGAGCTACCAATAATGGTGGCATAGTACTACAATGGCTGGAAGAGCAAATACTAAACTCTAAAAACCCAATTGCCAAACTCATAGAAGAAGCTCAAAAATTAGAAATAGGAAGTGAAAATCTCTTATTTCTCCCTTACATTTTAGGAGAAAGAGCCCCTGTTTGGAATGCGGAGGCAAGAGGTGTATTTTTCGGGCTAGGCATTACTCATACACAAGCCCATGTCGTAAGGGCAGTAATGGAGGGCTTGATTCTGAATATGTATTCGATTGGTAAGATATTGATGGAGCAGCAGCAGATTCATGAGATATATGCCAGCGGCGGTTTTGCTAAAAGTGATTTCTGGTTACAATTGGTGGCAGATATTTTTCAGAAAAAAGTAGTTATCTGCGAAACCGTTGAGGGCTCGGCCTGGGGAGCGGCACTAGTAGCTATGAAAGCGCTAAACATGAAAGAAGCAGCCAATACAGTAGCCAAAGGAAAAGAATTCTTACCTGATACTGCTGTTGCTGAAAAATATAACCAACTACACCGGAAATTTGAAAGGCTTTATGATAAGCTGAAAGATGAATTTTAAACTTGTAGGGCGAGCTTCCAGCTCGCCGTTTTTCTATATAACGATTCCTTTAATCGTTTGAGAGTGCAAAAGTTTTATTACAGCTTTAATTACCTGGAGATGATTAAAAAAAACTTCCAGCCAGCGTCCCTCATATACACTTCATTACCCTTTCTGAAAAAACAACTTGAAATTATGGTAGATACCGGTGGTTTTAAAAGTAAAATGCTTGTGTGAAATAAAATTAACTACAAAGCTCATACCCATACCAAAAAAATGAGAAAACAGTCCGGCTATATCAATGCTTTTACCGAATATTAGTTGCTCGTTACCAAAAATACCCCATTCATCTAACAGAACCTTACAATAGTAAGCGCCTTTTACAGTAATAAGACCTGAAAAGAAAGAAACTATCAGAAACTTGATGCCTTCTCTGAAAGAATTCTTTGAATGACGTTGATTAAACGCGAAAAACTTGGTGAGAAAAAAGCCAATAATGAAAGCGATTATATAGCCAACGGCTATCGACAATTCAAAAGAAAATCCTAAGAAGTTTTGAGTAAGAGAACTTACAATCAACTGTATCACTACGCCCGAACAGGCAATCAGAAAATACGAAATCAGTTCTTTGTATTTGGCAAGTCTGCCTTCTAATTTTATCACTTTGGTTTCTTTACTTTTTGTTTAGACTTCACTCTATTATAAATAGAACGCCAAAAGTAAAAAAAATTTATGAGGTGGGTATATTAAATATTGTTAACTGGTGTTTGTGGCGCGAGCTTCCAGCTCGCTTCTATACTCTAAATAGAAAGAATTTTAATATACTCCAATCGCTCTATTCAAAGTTTATAGCGAATTTAATAACTGCGAACGGGACGTTCACGCCACAAGTTTAGTATCTCCAACTTTTTAAATCTGCGCCTTTGGGGGCGGTTTTCTTTACTTCTTCTGCCCATTTAGGTATAAACATCCGGTGATAACGCAATCTTGAAATAGCATTGGGTTGGGTATGGTCGCCATTCCAGCAATGTTCGGCTCTGTCTCCATAGTCTACTTCTCCGTCGTATGATGGGTTCGATAGTCCTTTTAACATTTCTTCGGTCAGATATACTGCATTGTTCAGGTAATAGTTATCCATATCGCCACAATAGATATGTATTCTGCCTTTCCACTTTTCTCCGTTTTTTGCCCAGTCTCTTTTCAGGATATAGGCTAAATCGTAGTTCTCTTTCCAATAGTTAGCTACCTCTTTATCGATTATTCCGGTTTCTTTATCCCATATTCTCTTTGGATAACCATCTTTCCCTACTGGTGAATAAACTGCTTCCCAGATGTCAAATTGTTGACCACTACGTGTTTGGGTGCCCAAGGCCAACTCACGCATATTCATTTCTTGCACGGTAGCAGATACCTGACCGAGGTAATCTCTGTGACCAGGCTTAGCTAATTTCTTAAACTGGCTTTCGTACCAATACGCATTTTTATCTTCGTAGATATTTACGGTTGTAAAGGCTCTGAAATCAATCGGGTCGGGACAAGCTGCATAG
>CBIHRH010000562.1:0-4035 GCA_966212365.1 uncultured Emticicia sp.
AATAGTTTTATCTGCACTATAGAGTTTGGCACTAAAATTAAAGCTAAGTCTTTATTGGCTGGTGGCGAGAGTGGTGACCCAAAATCCCCACACTTTAAAGATCAGGCCGAAATGTATACCAAAGGGCAATTTAAAGAGGTTTTGTTTTATAAAGAGGATGTCTTGAAGAATGCCGAAAAGAGCTATCATCCCGGGGAGTAATTTGACTTAATTTTCAATACCAACCTATATTCCTGTTTGCTATGAAATTCATTAAATTAATTTGTTTAACTGTCTTAATTACCTCTCTATTCGGAAACACTCTTTTTGCTCAAAGAGTCCTTATCATCGGGCTCGATGGTTTTGGTGCCGAAGGTTACAAAACTGCCAAACATCCAAATATTGATGCTTTGGTTGCGGATGGCACATTATCACTAACAACCCGCCCGGTAATGCCATCAGTAACTATGCCTAACTGGACGAGCCATTTATCAGGTGCAGGCCCGGAGGAACATGGGGTTGTCAATAACAATTGGACAATAGATAAGCATGAATTACAACCTATAGAGGCCGATAATGAAGGGTATTATCCTTCTATTTTTAAATTATTGAAAGACCAGATTCCGAATGTAAAAACAGGATTTTATTATAACTGGGCAAACCTCATTAAATCTTTCAATCAGAAATACCTCGATGAAGTTTCATTTGAAGATAATTTTGGTTATACCAATAATTATCAGAAGGCCTATGACTTTATGTTAAAAAATAAGAAAGAACCAACCATGACATTCTTATATACCGTGCACATAGACCATTCAGGGCACGACCACAAATGGCTGTCTCCTCAATATATAACTGCCATTGAAGAAGCTGACGTAGAGATTGGTAAATTGATAAATAAATTGAAAGCGGAGAATTTATATAATGATACTCATTTTATACTAATTGCTGATCACGGTGGTATCCCAACTGGCCATGGTGGAGTTTCGATGTCAGAAATGCAGGTTCCCTGGGCAGCAACCGGCCCACAAATCAATAAGCTTGGATTGGTTGATTATCCGAATAGCAATAAGAATACTTCTTTGGTGGTAGCTAATATTTTTGGACTGAAAGATATTCCAACTTCATGGTCAGGCGTTTTGCCTGAATTGATTCTGAAGAAGAAAAATAAAAAGATGAAAAAGTACTTTAGATAGGAGTGAGGTAATTATTTGACATTTAGCAAAGCCGCATTCATGCGGCTTTTTTATTAATTTCGTCTTTAAACTATTTGCTTCACCGATAAAATGACATTAAAAGTAGCACCACCAGTGCTATTATTTTCAATACTAATATCTCCGTAGTGGTTCTGCGCTATTTTTTTGCATATAGCTAAACCGATACCTGTTCCTTCATATTCTGATTTCCGATGCAATCACTGGAAAATATGGAATACCTTTTCAATGTATTCAGGTAGGATACCAATGTCGTTATCAGCAAATTGAATATTACAATAGGTATAATTTGCTGATAAGTCGACTGACTGAGCCTTAGTTTCATTCAGTACTTTGGCGTTAATGTTGAATCCTTAACTCTGCGCCCTCTGCTATTCTGTTTTCAATGATTTTACGGGGTTCAACAATGCTGCTTTGATAGTGTTGTAACTAACGGTGATGATAGCAATTAAAATAGCCAGTAAACCACCTGTTATTGGCATCCACCAGGCAATATCGATATGGTAGGCATATTCTTTCAACCAGGCATTGGCCCCCCACCAGGCTATAGGGGTAGCAACAATTATTGAAATGAAAACCAATTTTAAGAAATCTTTAGTCAGTAAAGTTGTTAAGCTGAAAACCGATGCCCCCAATACTTTTCTTACCCCGATTTCTTTAATGCGTTGTTCGGCCGCATACGTGGCCAAGCCAAATAAACCCAGGCAAGCAATAAAAATAGTTGATAGAGCTGCCCATATTAACATTTTTTGTCTGCGGGCATCTTCCATATAGAATAACTTCAATTGCTCATCTAAGAAGTGATATTCAAAAGGGTCGTCTTTGTCATTACTTACCATCACCGCCTTCAATTTATCTAAAGTACTTTGCACATTCATAATTTCGATTCTTACCGAATAGTAATCAACACGATGTATTGGATTTTGAATATAACCTAAAACGAGTGGTTCAATTTTGGTTTTCAATGACTGAAAATGAAAGTCTTTCACAATACCCACGACCCTCATCGAGATTGGATTATCCAATGTATTAAATGTCTCTGCCCTTGCAACGGCTGGGATGGTAATCAATTGATTATTGGCTTCTTTAATATTTAAAGCTTTGGCAGCCGTTTCATTGAGAATCACAGTACCAGAGTCAGCTAGCTGCTCAAAATTCCGGCCACTCAACAATTTGACATTGAATGTTTCTATAAAATTCTCATCTCCGGAAAAGAAGAACGATTCTTTTTCTGATTCTATCCTCTGACCCGGATACGCTTTTACTTTTCTGTATGTTTTCCATTCACCCGGTACTCTTGAGGTGGCTGATACACTTTTTACGCCACTAATTTTCGCTATCTCGTTCTTAATGCTAATCATGTTTTCGCGGGCTGCTCCTGTGTTCACATCTATCACCACCATCTGGTCTTTTCTGAAACCTAAATTGGAATTGTTCAAAAATTTCACCTGCTCATAAACAACCAATGTACAGATAATCAATACAGTAGAAATAGTGAATTGGGTAAATACCAGACCTTTCCGAAGGCTCGTTGCCAAGTTATGACTTGTTTTAAGTCCTTTTAAAAGATTCAGTGGATTAAAGCCGGATAGTAAAAATGCAGGATAGAATCCTGAAAACAGACTCGTGAAAATGCACGAACCAATAGCTAAAAGCCAGATTTTATAATCAGTATTGAAATTGAGTGATAGTTCTTTATTGGTAAATTGATTGAAAAATGGTAGAATAACCTGTAGGAGGAAAACCGATAAAATAAAGGAAATAGTGGTAATAATAAAGGCTTCCAGCAGAAACTGAATGATAAGGCTTCCTTTTTCAGCTCCTAACGATTTTCTGACACCGATTTCTTTACTTCTGTTAGATGCCTTGGCGGTAGATAGGTTGATATAATTGATGCCGGCAATGAGCAGGACAAAAAGCGCGATATAGATAAATATTTTTATATATAATGGGTTGCCCTGCGCAATAGCTGCTACATTGGTATTGCGGGCACCATCATAGATTCCCTCTGAATTCAGATGTACATCTTTCAGATTTTGCAAGGCAAATGAAAAGGTGGTTCCGGGTTCTGGTTTGAAATTCTTAAGTACCAGATTTTTAAGATTTGCTGATACAGTTTCAGGGTTAGTTTTAGGTTTTAAAAGGAGATAAACAGAATAACTATTGGATAGCCAATCGTCTCGCAATAAGCTGTCAAAGAATTGCTTTTCTTCTGATATTATATTATTGAATGCAAAACTGGAATTTTTCTGATGGTTTTTCAAAACTCCGGTGATTTTAAGAGGTACATTAATATGGCTGAATTTCATCGATTTGCCCAATACTTCTGTAGTCTTGAATCGGCTTAATGCAAGTTCTTCTGTAATTAAAATGCAATTGGGTTCATTAAGGGCTGTTTCTTTGTCTCCCTCTAAAAGCGGGAAGTCGAATACCTTCAGAAAATTTGCATCAACAATCGTTACATCCTCCTGAAAATTGATGTCCGGCTTTTCAGGATTAATCAGGTTTGCTCTTCCGATTCTTCTTATGCGAGTAGTATTTTCTACTCCTGCAATTACTTTTTTTGACTCCTCAGCCAATTTATAACCTCCTGCAGCAATTACCGTCTGCTCATCTTTTACGCTTTTGTGTTCAATTAACCGATAAATACGATCTGCCTTACTATGCTGCTCGTCAAAGGTTAGTTCGTCGAAAACGAACAGACCAATCAGAAAAAAACAAATCAAGCCAAAGGTAAGCCCTGCTATATTAAGAGAGCTATATAACTTGTTTTTGAAGAGATTTCTCCAGGCGATTTTTACATAATTGCGAAACATAGGTGAAGATATTTTAGTGAGGGTTC
>CBIHRH010000563.1:0-4033 GCA_966212365.1 uncultured Emticicia sp.
CGTTGAATACGTTTGTTATAAGCCGCTTTCAAAGTTGTATTACCAAAAGTTTTTGAAACGTTCACACTTGGTACCAGGTTGCCGTAAGCCGGAATATTAATGTCTTTATTCTGGTCGTTAGCTGAAATGGTTGTGTATTCGTAACGGGCACCTGCTTTGATGGTATATTTATTCTTAGTTGAATAAGTATAAGACAAATAACCCGAAGCAATATTTTGTGAATAATCTAATAAACCTGCCGGATTACGTACGTCAGAAGCAAAATCTCCGGTTGCACCTGCTACTAGGTAACTGAAATCACTATTTACCTGACGGAAGATTCCTTTCACACCTATCTCCAACATCTGGTTTTTCTTGATTGGTGTCTGGAAGTCTGTTTGCACAGTCACTTCCTGATTTACGTTACCGTTGATATTTTTCTGACGGCTGGCTAATTCACCTGATTCATTCAACAAATCAGCCAGGAAGTTATTTTTAAGATTACTTTTACTATACTGAGTTGAGATAGACCATTCTTGCGAAGGTTTGAAAGTGCGTATATAGTCTAAGTTAACATCAACATTGTTTGATAAATCTTTGCTATCTACATTTCTGAATGATGTTGAGTTCAAGACGTTATTTAAATATAAATTCGTAGTATAATCCTGCGTTCTGATGAAATTACGTGTGCCAAAGTTAACACCGGCAGTTAATGACTGGTTTTTAGATATATCGTAATCGAAACCTAAGTTGTAGCGACCAAATAAACCATTATCAAAAGCATCAGCTGATTGTTTGGTCAATACTGTATTACCATTTACTAAGGTGCTCTGTTCTAAAGAAGTAGCTGCTTTATTATAGAAAGCACGGCCACCGCCACCCATTGTCACACCTAACTTTCCTTTGCGGATACTTCCGTTCAAACCTAAGTTAGAACCACGGATACCAGCACCTGCATCAACATTCAATGTTAAGCCTTGAATCGTACTTTTCTTGGTAATGATATTAATAATACCACCAGAACCCTCTGCATCGTATTTAGCCGATGGTGAAGTAATTACTTCTACCGATTTAATCAAATCTGAAGGAATCATTTTCAAGGCATCAGCAATGCTGCTGGCAATGATGGTAGAAGGTTTGTTATTAATTAAAACCTTGATATTAGAAGTACCTCGTAAAGATACGTTACCGTCAAGATCAACTGTTAATAAAGGCACTTTACGCAATACATCGGCAGCATCGCCACCTTTTGAAGTAATATCTTTTTCTGCATTATAAACCAATCTGTCAACTTTCTCTTCAATCATTGATTTTTCGGCTGTTACAGTTACTTCGTCTAATTGTTTGGCACTGGTAGCCAATTTTATCACGCCTAAATCAATGTCTTTACCTTTTTCTACTTTTATATTGTCGATTGTTTTTTCAGCATAACCAATGAAAGTTACCACCAGTTTATATTCACCTACAGCTACTCTTGATAAAGTGAATTTTCCTTTTTCGTCAGCCATTGCTCCGTCTACTACTTTATTATCTGCTTTATTATAAAGAGCTACATTGGCAAACTCAACAGCTGTTGTCACGGCTTCATCAACCACAAAACCTGTAATCTTAGAATTTCCTTTAGGTGCATTACCTTCAAGGTTTACAGTTGGTCTTTGTTGTTGATTTCCCATACGTCCGTTTCCATCGCCGCCTCTACCCATTCCACCGCCACCAGGGCCACCACCCGGGAACTGTGCCATTGCAGAAGTACTGACGAAGGCAATTAAACTTAGAATAGTGATAAACTTTTTCATTGTATTTATTTTTTATGTTTTGTTTTTTCTGGTGCTAATGATTTAACGACACAAAGTAAACGTGTGTTTTTTGTACATTTTTATAGAATAGATGAAATACAGAAGATAGACGATGAAAGATGAAATGAGGCTTATGTAGGTAGAAAAACGCTTCAAAATCGACAAAAAGAGGGTTTTGATTGCGCTTTAAGGATTTTTGTCTTCGAATTGAGAACTTTGGTCTGTTTGATGATAATTGAATTATTTTAATAGTATAGATTTGTTTGCGTTTTGTACTTTCCACATCTTATAAACTAACTAAACTATAAACTTGGAATAGTACAAAATTTTATAAAAACAATTTAACAATTAATGACTATACTTAATAGAAAAATATCAGTTGAATACCTCTTTCGTCTGCTGTTTCATATATTGTTCTGGGGAGTATGGGTGGTTTGGCCTATCATTAATGCTTATCTGAATGATACTGAAAGAGACAGATGGTATTTAGGGCATATCGCACCACTATCCATTACGCATGTCCCTCAGTTCTTTATCAATACATTAATTTTAATGCCTTATTTTCTTCGGAAAAGAGGCGTTGGCTCGTATGTATTTTCTGTAATTGTGCTGAGTTTCGTTTTTATAATCATTCAGTATCTGTTGAAGTTAGGGTTATGGGAAAATCCTGTTGATATGAATGGGCATAAAATCAAGCTTTTTGAAATGAAGACCATGTTCCCGATTCTCTTTGTGAGTGCCATAAGTACCGTATATGGGCTTATTCTCTATATGGCTGATCAGGAAAAGACTAAGCAAGAGGAAAAACAGGAGAAATTGCAAGCTGAACTATCGTTTCTTCGCTCACAAATCAGCCCGCACTTCATTTTTAATGTATTAAATAGTATTGTATATCTTATCCGTACCAAATCAAGCGCCGCCGAGCCAGTTACTATTCAGCTATCAGAACTGATGCGTTATATGCTGTATGAGGCAGATGATGTGCAGGTATCTTTAGACAAAGAAATTAATTATCTGAACAACTACATTGATTTGCAAAGGGTAAGGTTTGAAGAAGATGTAGAGATAAATATGAAGGTAGAAGGAAACATTGGCTCACAGATTATAGAACCTATGTTATTGATTCCGTTTGTAGAAAACGCTTTTAAGCATGGGGTAGGTATGATAGATACTCCGATTATTGATGTACTGGTAAGATGTGATGGGAAAGATTTATATTATGAAGTAAAAAACAAAATAGCTCCCGAATTAGCCGAAGATAAAGATAATAGCTCAGGCATTGGTTTGAAGAATGTCAAACGCAGATTAGAGCTCTTATACGCGGATAAGCACAAGTTAGAGATTAAAAAAGAGGATAATTGGTTTATTATTTCTCTATTTTTACAATTAAAAACGATTGGCTCATGATACTCAGATGTATTGCCGTTGATGACGAAAGTATGGGACGCAAGCTCCTGGAAGAGAATATCAAACAGATACCATTCTTAGAGTTGGTTCGTACCTGTAAAAACCCTTTTGAAGCCATGCAGGCCTTACAGGAGGAGAAAATAGACCTGATGTTTCTGGATATTCAGATGCCGGGTATGTTAGGCACCAAGTTTCTGCAGAGTTTAAGAGAAAAACCACTGGTTATCTTTGTAACTGCTTATGCTAATTATGCAGTTGAAAGCTATGATTTAGATGTGGTTGATTACCTGATGAAGCCCGTTAGCTTAGAACGCTTTACCAAGGCAACCTATAAAGCCCTGGAAATATATACAAAAAATCAAGTAGCTGCTTCGGCGCCCACTGCATCGTCTGAACCTGCCTCAAAAGCAGATGAGTTTCCCGAGTTTTTCTTCATCAATGTTGAGTATTCATTAGTAAAGATTGTCATTAAAGATATTACACATATTGAGGGTTTGAAAGACTATATCAAAATCTTCCTGACAACCCAGACCAAACCCATCCTTACTAAATCAACTATGAAGGCAATTGAAGAAAAATTGCCTCCTAAACAGTTTATGCGTATCCACAAGTCTTTTATCGTGAATACAGATAAAATAGAATCAATCAGAGGGCAACGGATTAAGATAGGCACGCACGATATTCCAGTAAGCGAATCAAGTATTGACGATTTGCTTAAACTATTAAATTATTCTAAGTGATAAGGCTGTTTCAAAAGGAAATTGTCGAATAATCTTTAATATACCCCACACCCCAACCCCTCTCCCCAACAATGGGGGGAGGGGCTTTCGGTTCCCTCCCCATGGTTGGGG
>CBIHRH010000564.1:0-4032 GCA_966212365.1 uncultured Emticicia sp.
GCTGGAGTGTGGCTTCGACTCCGCTCAGCCACCGAAAGGCCTTAAGTTACTAAAATAGAGTCGATGCCCTTAAAATCAAATATCTAATTTCTCAGTGAATCTTATATCTTATACATTTGTTCCCATAAAAAGCATAATCTAAAAACTATGTCAATCACTAAAGAATCAGAATTAGAGGGTATGAAGAAAGTAAGTGAAGCCGTTGCCCTCACTTTGAGAGAAATGCGAAACTATGCCAAACCCGGCATGACTACTAAAGAACTTGACGATTATGGCGCTAAAATATTAGCTGATTTTGGTGCTAAACCTGCGCCATCTCTTACATACGGTTTTCCGGGAGCAACCTGTATCAGTGTAAATAATGAAGTGGCGCATGGCATTCCCTCACATAAAACAGTTTTACAGTCAGGTGATTTAATCAATATTGATGTTTCGGCAGAATTGGATGGATATTGGGCTGATAATGGTGGCTCGTTTATTTTAGATGAAGATACCAATCAGTATCAGGCATTAGTTGATGCTTCTAAACGCATATTGAAAAAGGCAATCAGCCAGATAAAGGGTGGTGTTAAAATAGCCGATATTGGTAAACTGATTGAAACCGAAGCAAAGAAATCAGGCTATAAAGTTATCAGAAACCTTACCGGACATGGTGTTGGCAGAAGTCTGCATGAAGAACCACATGAAATTGCAAATTACTACGATAGATATAATACGGCGAGATTCAGAAAAAACTCTGTGGTAGCTGTAGAGACCTTTATATCCACGAATTCAACTATGGCAGATACGCAAAGCGATGGATGGACACTGTTAGGTAATAAAGGCGGCTACGTAGCCCAGCATGAACACACAATTGTAGTAACATCTGATAAGCCTACCATTCTTACAGAAATGAATGGAATATGGTCCTGAACTTTGCCGCAACGGCGTATCGTTTTATCTGATTGATCTGATTTCACTGATTTTGTTAAATAGATTTTGGATGTATCCGAGTAATAATTATTATAGCTTAAAGTCAGCGGACGCCGCACTGGTAAATCATAAGAATCAGCTAAATCAAAGTTCCAGATAAAATCAATCACTCATTCACTAAATCACTAATTTTTCAAAATATGGAATACAGACAATTAGGAGCATCTGGTTTAAACGTTTCGGTATTAAGTTTCGGTACAGCTACTTTTGGTGGTAGTGATGAATTTTTTAAAGCCTGGGGAAGCACACAAGTAGAAGAAGCAACCCGCCTGGTTGATTTATGTCTTGAAGCAGGCATTAATTTATTTGAGACTGCCGATGTGTACTCACAGGGATTATCGGAAGAAATATTAGGCAAAGCCATTGCAGGAAAAAGAGACAAGTTGTTGATTTCTACCAAAGCAACTTTTACTTTTGGCAAAGGGCCTAACAATCAAGGCTCTTCTCGTTTTCATTTATTAAAACAGGTAGAAGGAAGCTTGAGGCGTCTGAATACTGATTATATAGATATACCATATGCATGGTTTTGATGGTGTTACACCTGTAGAAGAGACCTTACGCACATTAGATGATTTAGTGCAAAGCGGTAAAATAAGATATCTGGCAGCATCAAATTTTTCAGGTTGGCATCTGATGAAGTCATTGGCTATTTCAGAAAAATATGGTTGGAACCGCTATATAGCCCATCAGGTGTATTATGCCCTAACAAACCGTGATTATGAGTGGGAATTAATGCCTTTAGGAATCGACCAGAAAGTTGGCGCTATTGTGTGGTCACCTTTAGCTGCGGGCTTATTAGGAGGAAAATACAAGCGTAATCAACCTAAGCCTATCGATACTCGCACAGCGCAAGGCGGTAGTCCTATTCCATCCGAAGTGGTTGACGATGAACTTCTATACAATGTGGTTGATGTCTTGGAAGAAATTGCTTCAGAAACAGGAAAAACCATTGCTCAGGTGGCTATTAACTGGGTATTGCAAAGACCTACAGTTTCTAGTATTATTATTGGCGCCAGGAATGAAAAACAATTGAAAGAAAACTTTGAAGCCATAGGTTGGAATCTGACAACGGAGCAAATACAAAGATTGGACAAAGCGAGTGAAGTGCCTCCTATTTATCCATACTGGCATCAACGTCAGAACCTAACCTTGAATCCACCTCCTAAATTCTATTGAGATTTGTAAGTAAACGTTTTTTTACAATTTCAACGAGCGTTAAAAATCGACCTTTGATGAAATTTTAAACCATTAAAAAAAATGTTTACGCTAACTCAAATCAAAGAAGCACACGCTAAAGTAAAAAGTGGAGCAGATTTCCCGAAGTACATTCAGGAGTTGTCGCAACTGGGTATTTTGAAGTATACAACTTATGTAAGTGATGGACATACCCAATTTATTGATGCAGACGGATTCTCGCTTACCTCAGACCCTAAATATACAGCCCAGATGATTGCAGAGGAAAGTAAAATATCTGAATTCCAGAGTTATTTAAAACAACATCAGCTAGGAAAATCAGATTATCCAACTTTCTGCAGACAAGCAGCTGAAACAGGGGCAGAAAAATGGATATCCGACTTAGTCACTATGACTTGCACCTATTATGATAAAAAAGGTAATGAGATGCTGGTAGAGACGATTCCTGGTGCTTAAAACAGTAATAGCATATAAACACAAAAGGCCTCCCAATCTGGAAGCCTTTTGTGCTTTATAGATATCAATCTTAAAGTGTACGTTTCACCTCTTTGATTTCATAACTTTCGATAGTGTCTCCTACCTCAATGTCATTGAAACCTTTGATACTCAAACCACACTCAAAATTAGTTCTTACTTCGTTCACATCATCTTTGAAGCGTTTCAAGGCAGAGATTTCTCCCTCATGAATCACGATACCTTCTCTGATAACACGTACTTTGTTATTACGTTTGAAGCTACCATCGGTTACATAACAACCGGCAATAGTACCTACTTTACTGATTTTGAAGACTTCTCTTACCTCAATTGTACCAACAACCGTTTCTTCTTCTTTCGGTGCCAATAAGCCTTCCATCGCATCTTTGATTTCGTTGATGGCATCGTAGATGATAGAATACAATCTGATTTCGATTTCTTCCTGGTCAGCTATTTTTCTGGCACTGTTTGAAGGACGAACCTGGAAGCCAATTATAATAGCATCAGCCGTTGAAGCAAGGTTCACATCAGATTCAGAGATTTGACCTACGCCTTTGTGAATGATACTTACTTGCACTTCATCAGTTGAAAGTTTCAATAATGAGTCAGACAAGGCTTCTACCGAACCATCCACGTCACCTTTCACAATTACGTTTAATTGATGGAAAGTTCCGATAGCTTTACGGCGACCAATCTCTTCAAGTGTAATGTGTTTTCTGGCTCTCAAACTTTGCTCACGTATAATCTGCTCACGCTTGTTAGCAATTTCACGTGCTTCACGTTCAGTTTCCATAATATTGAACTTATCACCTGCTTGTGGTGCACCCGGTAAGCCCAGAATCTGGACAGGCGTTGATGGACCTGCTTCTTTGATTCTATTACCCAAATCATCAATCATTGCTCTTACACGACCAAAGTATGGACCGGCCAGAATGATATCTCCGACTTTAAGTGTGCCATTCTGAACCAGGATAGTAGCTACATATCCACGACCTTTATCTAAAGATGCTTCAATTACAGTACCTACCGCTGAGCGATCAGAATTGGATTTTAGCTCAAGTAATTCGGCTTCTAATAATACTTTATCTAATAACTCATCAATACCTGTTCCTTTTTTGGCAGATACTTCCTGTTCCTGATACTTACCACCCCAGCTTTCAACCAGGATATTTTCTTTAGATAAATCTTCACGGATTTTAGCCGGATTTGCTCCTGGTTTATCAATTTTGTTGATAGCAAATATAATTGGTACACCGGCGTTTTGTGCGTGGTTAATTGCCTCACGCGTTTGAGGCATCACACTATCGTCAGCGGCTACTACCACAATAACTACGTCAGTAATTTTCGCACCTCTGGCACGCATAGCCGTAAAGGCTTCGTGACCCGGAGTAT
>CBIHRH010000565.1:0-4030 GCA_966212365.1 uncultured Emticicia sp.
CACAGCAGATCATTATTATTACTGGCCCGAATATGGCCGGAAAATCAGCGCTGTTGCGACAAACTGCCATTATTGTACTGATGGCGCAGGTAGGTAGTTTTGTGCCTGCCCAGAGTGCCGAATTAGGTTTGGTCGATAAAATATTTACTCGTGTAGGAGCAAGCGATAATTTATCAAGAGGTGAGTCAACCTTTATGGTAGAAATGACCGAAACGGCCAGTATCCTTAACAACTTAAGCGATAGAAGCCTGATAATCATGGATGAAATCGGTAGAGGGACAAGTACCTATGATGGCGTAAGTATTGCCTGGAGTATTGCCGAGTATCTGCATAATCATTCTAAAAGCAAACCCTGGACATTGTTTGCTACGCATTATCATGAACTGAATCAGTTGACAGAAGATTTTGCCCGAATCAAGAATTTCAACGTGGCGGTAAAAGAGGTCAATAATAAGGTGGTGTTTTTGCGTAAACTCAAAGAGGGTGGGAGTGAACATAGTTTTGGTATCCATGTAGCCCAAATGGCCGGGATGCCACAATCGGTCGTTCTAAGAGCCAATGAGATACTTCACCACCTGGAGCAAGACCATATCAAAGAAGACAATAAAGAGAAAATACAGCAAGCACCTAAGAATAATATTCAACTGAGCTTCTTCGAACCTCAGGACCCGAAACTGGAAGAACTAAAGAACAAACTGAAAGCGATAGATGTGAATACCTTATCGCCGATTGAGGCTTTGTTGAAATTGAATGAATTAGTGAAATTGGTGTAAAACGATGACTAGCCGTCCGCTTTAAAATCGTTTGTTTTATGTAAAGTAATCTCCAAAATAGCGTATATTTAGGACAGATTTATCAAAAATACAGCCCTAAAAAAGGTATTAAGATTTATCTGTCCTGCCCATAAAACTGTTTTCTTTCAAATTAAGAAAAAATTATAAAAACTTAAATCCGGAACACTATGTCGTATTTTTAGGTTTTATATAAACAGTAAGTTTTAAACATCCACAAAATTTTTAAAATCTGCAGTGGCAGATTATTTTACATCTTAAACTCTAACTAACTATGGCATCCTCATTCAATATTGACTTCCCGGGCACGTCCAATCAGTTTGTTGTTACAGCCAATAGTGCCATTACGCAAAAAGGTGGTATTTTCAATGGAGATAATAACAAGGGTACTTTCAGCCTTGACACACCTATTGGCGATATTAAAGGAAGTTACCTTGTGCTTTCCACAGAGGATAGTCCACAAACCCATATAGAGGTAACTATCACTGATAAGCCGTTTCTGGTACCAATGAAAAAAATAGAAAGTACTATTGCTCAGTTTCTTATGTAAGCTTATTTAAATTTTCATAAAAAAAGGGCTGAATAAGCCCTTTTTAGTTTTATACCCTTTTAACAACTGTGGTTATCTAAATCTCATTTCCTTTTGAATGTAGCTTTTGTATAAACAAAAAAGTCTTTGTTCGGCTCCGCCAGTTCAAATGTTTCTATAAACTCATCCTCACCCGTAATTTCATAAGATTCTCTTGCTCGCCATCCGGGAGGAATATTCTCAATTAGGGTAGTAATAAATACTATCTTCTTCCCATCTGGTGAAATACTTTCAGATTCATAAGTATTAATAAAACCTTCTACATGAAACTGCCTTAGTATAAATTTCTTTTTACTGCGGTCATAGCTTATAAATCCTCTGTCTTCGTGTACTTCGCCTTTTGTATTTTTGTTTGTAGGAGGATAAATGGACTTGTTTCTTACTTCAATAAATTTGTCTTTTAATACTAACTGATAGGTTCTCTCATAATTAACTTTACCTGGTTCGCCTTCTCCCCTGCCTGTCCATTCTCCGACAAAGAAGAGAAAAGGCTGCCAGAGTTTTTCCTGCGCATTGTTCTGAGCAAATACAGTAGATGAAAGCAGAAGAAAAAAGATAGTCAGTTTTTTCATAAGAATAGCTGATTAGATTTTAGGTTATTGCTCATAAAATTAATAGTCTTTTCTATTTATCTCTGTGACTTCTTTTTCTTTATTGATTTCTGCTATCCTATCATTCCTCACATATATTCGCTGCTGATTTATCTCTGCCAGAAAACGATATTTTTCATCAATTACTTTTTTCAATTCCGGTACAGTTTCAAAACCACAATCTTTACGAGTAATAAATGAGCTCTCTTTAGCGTGAGTATCAATAAAAACGGGAGGAAGAATAGCCTGGAATTGTTTGATATATTCTTGTCGGAAAAGCTTTCTCTGAGTATTACTATACATTCCCCAGTAGGTATGACTCCATCGGATGCCCTGAATCCGCTTAGTTTCTAAGTAGTGCTTGCCAGATTCCCCCCATATCACCAGTGGTTCATTCGGTAAGGTATATTTAAGAATTTCCTTACTTATGGGTGAAATAGCCATTGACCTTTTAGATGGGTTGACAGTAACAAACTCATTTTTGGCATTAACTGTCAATGTAAAAGATAGAGTTAGGACTAATGTAGCTCCAATGCTCAGTTTTCTCAGATACAAGTTGGGTAAACTTAAAACCTCTTTGATGAAATAGCCAAACAAAAGGCTTGTCGGGAAAACCAGTAGCAGCAAATAATGATGAAACATAAATCCGGGCTTGAAAACAGAAAAAAGACTACTGGCAACAAAAACCAGAATGAACAATGAAACTGGAGTAAGTTTGAGCTCTTTTTTATACAATATTTTATAAACTATAATGAAGATACCTAAAACAAATATAGCTTTTGTGAAAATATTTAGCGGGTCACTGAACGAACGAATAATCCCATCAGGCATTGATACATTACTACCATAGCCGAGGTTATTTTTTATATAAAACAACCAGAAATCATCAAGGAAGCCTAAGGAGGCACCTGAAGCAATCAGAAATGTAGGCACGCAAAGGCCTCCTACGGTTAGTATCCCGAAATAAGTAATAGATTGTTGTTTCTTTTTTTGATAAACCAGCCAGAAGGTTATCAGGGCTATCATTGTTGAGATAGGAGCAGCCTGTAATTTGGTAAACGGAACCATGCCTGCAACAAAACCAAACCAGAAAAGATGCTCTTTTTTTATCTCCTGGTTTTTTGCCATAAGTGCATATAAAAGCCCCATAACACTAAGCAGGAATATGGGGAGATGTTCACTGCCAAAATGGACAAAGTCATGGTATCGGGTTGTACTCAGAAATGCTACCACGCAAAAAGTGCTAATGGCAGCACTTGTCGTGGAGAAAAACTTGCGAAGCGTAAAGAAATTCAGAATCAGACTGCTTATCATCAGAAAAAGACCTACGATTCGGGCTGAAACATAGTCGTAGGGCTGTCTGAAAATTTCGCAATAAGCAGTAATGGCATAAAAACTGAATGGGCCGCTGGTGCAGCCATCTACTGACTCCCAATAAACGGGATTTTCGGCAAGAGTCATTGCGCCAACTATAAATACGCTTTCGTCAGGATTAAGGGGTAGGTTATATGCTACGATGGGCAAACGAAAGGCAATGAAAGTGACTGCAAAAACAGACAATAACAGATAGGTATACAATTTAAGCTTCTCTGAAGGGTTTTTTAGCAAAGGATAAAAGCTTAAAAGCGCAGATGTAATAAGCAGTAAATTGCAAACTGCCCAATACAATTTGGGTTCTGAGTCAAAGTTTATCATGTGCAGTTCAGTAAGAATAATGAAAGGGATACAACCAATTTAAATAAAAGTTTCTTACCATACAATAAGTTTTTAATCTTAGATGGAATTTTTTTTATTGAATGGTGTTACGGGATTTTAAATTTGAATACAAAGAAAAAATGAAGCGAAAGAATTCAATTTTGAGAATGGAAAAAATAGATTCAGCCCAAAGTAATAGCTTAAAACGAATGAAGAATCGTTCATGATTAATTATTTCAAAAATTATGGGCTGAATATCTATCTAAAATTTTTCACTGACAAGCATAACGTTTTCAACTTCTAAGGGTTTTACTAAAACCAAATGCTCTTTAATGATTGTTTTTGTTAACACTAATTTACGTTCC
>CBIHRH010000566.1:0-4026 GCA_966212365.1 uncultured Emticicia sp.
CCGCGCATCGTCGCCCGCGACCTGCGGACCGGCAAGGAAGAAACCGTGCGTTTCAGGCGATTCTACCTTTGAGAGGTAAAATTCTGAATGTAGAAAAAGCACAGGAGTATCGAATCTATGAAAACGAGGAGATAAAAAATATCTTTACTGCCTTAGGTGTGCAGATTGGCAAAGATGGTGATGAAAGAGCTTTGAATACAGATAAGCTTCGTTATCATAAAATCATTATCATGACCGATGCTGATATTGATGGTAGCCACATCCGTACCCTGATTCTGACTTTCTTCTACCGCTATATGCGTGAGTTGATTGAGAATGGATATATCTATATTGCTCAACCTCCTTTGTATTTAGTAAAGAAAGGGAAAGACGAAGTATATTGTTGGACAGAGGAACAACGTGAGCGTGAAGTGAAACGTTTGGCAGGTGGAGGTCGTGAAGATAGTGTCGGAATTCAACGTTATAAAGGTTTAGGAGAGATGAACCCTGAGCAGTTATGGGAAACTACTATGCGCCCGGATAAACGCACGCTAAAACAGGTTTCTATCGATTCGGCCGCAGAGGCTGACCACCTGTTCTCAATGCTGATGGGCGATGAAGTTGCTCCACGCCGCGATTTCATTGAGAGAAATGCGAAGTATGCGAGAGTAGATATTTAGAATTTAGTCTGAACTTTGATTTACCCGCGCGGCGTCCGCTGATTGATTTGATTCTAATAATTTTAAAATCAGTTCAATCACATTAATCAGTGGTGGTACAGGAACGCTAACTATTTCAGAGAAAGATGCCAAAGGCTTGAAAGGAACCTTCTCTTTTACCATCAAAAATAGCAAAGGAACTCAGCTTACCGTAAATGCCGGAACGTTTAATGTACTATTCAAATAATATCACATATCCTATAAAACGTGAATGGGCAGGAGATTCCTGCCCATTCACGTTTTTATGTACTTATAAATTCCCTATATTTCCTCAACTCCATTGGTAATAGCTACTCTATAAGACTCTAATTTCTGTCCGAACTGTGCTTCATAAGCCTTACTTATTTCTACCAGAAAATCGTCTATTGCTTCTTTTTTTACCAGATTAATAGTACAGCCACCAAAGCCTCCGCCCATCATTCTTGAACCTGCTACGGCTTCGTTGTCTCTGGTTTGCTCCACTAAAAAATCTAACTCAGGGCAACTTACTTCGTATAATTCGCTTAATCCATCATGCGTCTCATACATTTTTTCCCCAAACGCTACAAAATCATCTTTCAATAAGTCTTTACAAGCTAATTCTACTCTATTAATTTCTTCAACCACATATTTGCAGCGATTATATACTATCTGAGGTAATTTATCAGCCTGACTACGTAGCATAGGTATCGTAACATCCCGCAGGCTGTCTATTTGTGGAAAAGCGCCTTGTAAAATGCTGATTCCCTCTTCACATTCGGCTCTACGCTTGTTATATTCAGAATCTCCTAAATTATGCTTTACACCTGAGTTACATAAAATAATAGCATATTCTGAGGTATTGAACGGGAAATATTCATAGCTCAAATCACGACAATCAAGTTTGATAACAGCTTTGTCTTTACCATGAATAGAAGCAAACATATCCATGATACCGCACTTAACTCCTGCAAAATTATGCTCAGCCTGTTGCGCAGTCAAGGCCAGATCTATACTTGAAAGATTAAAATCATAAAGTTGATTGAGGGCAAAGCCTATTCCACTTTCTACAGCTGCTGAAGAAGATAAACCTGCACCCAATGGTACATCTCCACCAAAAACCACATTAAAACCTTGAGTTAGTTTATCATTATTTCTGGCGATTTCGGCTACCATACCAATCAGGAAATTAGCCCATCCTTTATCTGATTTCCTAAGGTTGTCTAACGAAAACTCATAAGCATCACCCAGATCGTAGGCAAAGAGTCTGACGACTCTATCATCTCTTTTCGAAACGGCAAAATAGATAGCCTTATCGATGGCTGCTGGTAACACAAAACCCTCATTATAATCGGTATGCTCGCCAATGAGGTTGATGCGCCCAGGGGCGCGTACAATTATATCAGGTGTTTGATTAAATAAGTCTGAAAACTTCTGCTTGATATTTTCTGAATACATCTACTATTTCGTTTCTTCTTCTATTGGTGTTTCTGTTTCCTTGGGTGTTGTTTGTTCTGAATTGGTCTCCACTTTCTCCTCAGGTGGGAACAAATTTATATCCTCCACTTCATTTTCTTCTATTTCGAAGAACATTTTGTGAATATCGATAGGCTGATCATCAGGATTCAACGAACAAACCACTCTGATATACGAGCCATCTTCCTGCAACTCATAAGCATTTACATTATCGCGAAGGTTATAATCCAGAATATGAGTGGCGTGTTTTTTCACTTCAGTATCTACCAATTCAAATAAAGATTCAATGCGTTTATCAAAACTGCGTACCATAATATCGGCACTACCACCATACAGTTTCGGTTCGTTATTATTATGAAAATAGAAAATACGTGCATGCTCCAGGAACAACCCTACAATAGAGCGCACAGTAATATTTTCGCTCAAATTCTGACGACCAGGGCGCAGGCAGCAAATACCTCTTATAATCAATTTAATCTTTACGCCTGCCTGAGAAGCTTTGTATAATTCGTCAATGATATAGCGGTCTTCCAGTGAATTTAATTTGATACAGATACCACTTGGCAGGCCATTCTGCGCATTTTCAGCTTCATTTCTGATTAATTCTATCAAACGTTTTCTCATATCTCTTGGAGAGGTAATGAGGTATTGATAGTTGGCAGGTTGAGAGTGCCCTGTAATAACATTGAAAAACTCCGAAATATCTTTGGTATAAGTCGGATTAGTGGTCAATAAACCAATATCTGTATATAATCTGGCTGTATCTTCATTATAATTACCACTGGCTAAGTGGGCATATTGTATCACTCTATTACCCTCTTTGCGTACAATCAACATCAGTTTGGTATGGGTTTTATACCAACCTATACCATAAATTACAAAACACCCTGCACGCTGCAAGCGTTCTGCTTCTCTGATATTGTTTTCTTCGTCGAAACGGGCTTTTATCTCAAATAATACTGATACGTGTTTGCCATTTTCGGCAGCTTTAAGCAAAGCCTGTGTTACACGAGAACGTTTGGCCAGACGATAAATTGTTAGCTTAATAGCCAGTACATCGGGGTCTTCGGCGGCTTTTTCGAGTAATTGAAGAACAGGTTCGAAATTGTTGTAAGGATGATGCAATAATAAGTCTTTCTCACGAACCACCTCAAAAATATCGGTATTCTTCTCTTTTAATCTTGGTGGCTGTACTGGTGGATGAACAGGCTCTAGCTCTTCCTGAAATTCGGGATGACGGATGATCTGCCATAGGCAGGTATAATCAATCAGACATTCGTCAGTAAAAATATTATATTTGTCTATCTCCCAACGTTTTTGCAGAATGGTTATCATCCATTCGTTGGCATTGGGTTCAATCTCCATAAAGACAACCCTACCCAAACGACGGCTCTTTATTTTCTGCTTGATTTCATCTACAAAATCAGATTCAATATCATCCGATTCTTCCAGTGTAAAATCACCGTTTCTGACGATTCTGAAAAGGTTTACGGCCTGAATCTCTACATTACGATAGAGTTTCTTTATCTCATGTCTTACTATCTCTTCAATCGGTAAAAACAATACTTCATCGTCTCTCTCAATCGTGAAGAATCTTGGCAAGTTGCCGGGTATCTGAACGAAGGAGATTTTCTTGGTATCACTATCATCTGATACAAGGGTTGAACGGTTTGAATCAGTAACCACTCCGAAAATGAGTGTTTTGGCAATCAGAATCGGGAAAGCGTGGGTATGATCGAAGAGCATCGGTGTAAGCATCGGATAAATCGTGTAATCAAAATAATTTATCGCTTCTGCTAATTCGCTCTCGCTGAGGTCGCTGATTTTAACAACCTGAAATTTATAGTCTTTGAAAAGGGGCGTTAATTCTTCATTAAAAACCCTGTCTTGCTCC
>CBIHRH010000567.1:0-4024 GCA_966212365.1 uncultured Emticicia sp.
CAATTATCAAAAGCCCGTGATTATAAGCATGCGTTCTTCTCATTCAACGTAGACGGCGGTCGCTGTGAAGCTTGCCAGGGAGAGGGAGAACAAACCATTGAAATGCAATTCATGGCTGATGTGCGCCTGAAATGTGAAAGCTGTGGAGGCAAGCGCTTCAAACAGGAGATTCTGGAAGTAAAATATAAAGACAAGGATATAGCCGATATTCTGGCTATGACCGTTGATGAGGCTATCGCATTCTTTAAAGAAAGCGACCCTAAACTTGCAAGATGTTGGTTTGGGTTATATCGGCTTGGGGCAATCGTCAAGTACTTTGTCGGGTGGAGAGGCACAACGGGTAAAACTGGCGTTCTTTTTAAGTAAAGGCAATGCCGATAAAGGCAAAACCTTATTTGTATTTGATGAGCCTACTACCGGTCTACATTTTCATGACATCAAGAAATTACTCAAAGCCATCAATGCCTTGGTTGACCAGGGAGATTCGGTGATTATCATTGAACATAATATGGAAATCATTAAATCAGCCGACTGGATTATTGATTTAGGGCCGGAAGGTGGAGAGAAAGGCGGCTACGTAACTTTTGAAGGCACACCGGAAGACATGGTAAAACTCGAAAATAACTATACAGCAGAGTTTCTGAAAGAAAAGATAAAGGTCTGATTGCTCAGACCTTTATCTTTTAATCCATTATCTCGAATATAATATTGTCTTTTACCTTACTGTTTTCTTCATCCACCAATGAATTTATTTCCTTAATCACTTCAAAAAAAACAGCCAGTTTTTCGGCAGGTATCACTTCCTGTATTTTCTTATTGAAGATAATTACCCCTTCACGCGCAAAGTTTCTTTTCTTTTTCCCTTCCTCTGTCAGATATACCTTTACAAAGCGTTTGTCGTCGGCATCAGTTTCACGATATATCCAGCCTTTTTCTTCCAATGTTTTCAGCATACGGGTCAGGCTACGGGGCTCCATACCTATCGATGGGCCTATTTTTGTAGCCGGTGTACCTTTTTCTGAATCAATATTAAGCAATACATAGCCGATGGCCATGGTTATATCATATTGGCTTGCATAGGCATTATACATGCGGGAAATAGCATGCCAGGCCCATTTTAGATGAAAATCTATCGTCTTTTCCTTCCTCATTGGTGTTTACGCTTCGGGTAACCACAAATGTAGAAAAAAATCAGTATGCAGGCATACTATCGGGGAAATTATTTTGAGAAGGTTATAAAGTTGTCAAAGCAAATCTGAATCTATACTATTAAACCTTCCAATTATTTGTATTAAACAAAGAAAAAGTGCCTATAAATAAAAAATGCGTCAATAAATAAAAGCCTATTTAATAATTTCTAATATTTGTGCATGTAAGGGTCTCTAGTGTTAACATACGTTTAAATTCAAGAACCTCTCAATTCTAAACAAATTGTGCCCTAAATGTCCTTTCAAGATATTAAAATCGAAGAAAACTTATAATTACAAAATAAAATGATAACGCCCCCACCTAATAAAAAAGTAAAGCAAGTGTCTTGGTGGTTGAAAATACTTACAACCATACTTTCAGGAGCAGCAATTTATTTAACCATCACCTTTACTGTAAAAATATGTAGCAACAACAAAGTAAAGATAAGTAACCCTATTCCTAAAAAGATAGACAAACCTATACCGGAAAAAATAAATTTATGTAACTGCCCAGAAACATGGAATGAAATTCCATGTGAGGGTGAAGATTCTCTTGGGCATAAAGCCAAATTTGTAATTGCAATTCTTACTGAAGAAGAAAAATGGGATTATGGCTCTGATACAACTTTAGAAAAAAGTGGAAATTTTCGAAAAAACTTTAAGATTTATTTAAAGTCTCTTCCTTATATCCAGGAAAATTCTGGGTTCATTTGTGTTGGGACTGCATCAAAAGATGGAAGTAAAAGTTCACAACATGATTTAGCGGGTAGTAGAGCGGAAGAAATAATTTATTCAGTCAGACCATTTTCTACGAAGCATAACGATATTTTTAAGTTAAACTTAGGGAAATATTCGACAAGCGAAAAGGATATTTCAGACCAGAGAAGGGTAATTGTCATTGGAATATTAAAAAAAGACCTTTCCATGGATGAAGCGAGTATCAAGAAGGCTTGTTACAATGCTTTAAAAGAACAGCTGAAAAGCGCAATTAAACTAGACATAGACAATTATTCTCATTTTGAGTTTACAAGTGTCAAAAATTAGAACCAAAAAAGCGGCCAAATTACCTCGGCCGCTTTTATCAATATCAAAAACTATAATAATTTTATTAAGCATTCACTTTCCAAACCCAACCGAAGGTATCTTCTACCTTACCTGTACGAACATCGTTCAAGGCTTTTTTCAATTGAGAAGAGATAGATTTTTCCGTAATAGCAGGCAATACATAATCTTCACCCTCAAAACCAATAGCAGCGAATGGTGATACCACAACGGCCGTTCCTGCACCAAATACCTCTGTTACAGTGCCATTGCTGATACCTGAGATTACTTCTTCTACCGATACTCTTCTTTCTTCAACGGCAATACCCATCGATTGCGCTAATTTTACTAAAGAATCACGGGTAACACCTTTCAAAATTGTGCTGCTTACAGCAGGCGTAACCAACTTGCCATCTATCACAAACATCACGTTCATGGTGCCTGATTCTTCAAAATATTTATGTTCTATGGCATCTGTCCACAATAATTGTGTATAGCCTTGCTGCTGAGCTAATTTAGCCGGATACAACGAAGCCGCATAGTTACCTGCACATTTCGCATAACCTACACCACCCGGAGCTGCACGGATAAACTCAGTTTCTACTTTCACTTTCGGAGGGGTAGAGTAGTATTTACCAGCCGGGCTCATGATTATCATAAAACGATAGTTTTGTGATGGACGAACGCCCAGATACACATCACTTGAAATCATGAATGGACGTAGATACAATGAATTATCTTCACCTTTGGGTACCCATGCTGCATCTAAACGCAACAATTCTTCCAATCCACCGATGAATATTTCTTCCGGCACTTGTGCCATACACATGCGTTCAGCTGAAATGTTAAAACGTCTCCAGTTATCCTGCGGACGGAACATCAATACTTCGTCATTGTCATTTTTGAAAGCTTTCATCCCCTCAAAAATAGCTTGTCCGTAATGAAGAACAGCCAGAGCCGGATTATAGCTGATATCGCCAAAAGGAAGAATTTTAGGTGTCTGCCATTGTCCATCAATATAATCAGCCACGAGCATGTGGTCTGTAAAGAGCGAGCCAAATATAATATTATTAGGGTCAAACTGATGAATCCTGCTTTCTGCTACTGTGGTAACGTCGAAGTTTAATGTCTCTGTCATGATAAACTTTATTAAATATGTACTCAAATAACTATTTCATTTGCGAAACAACAAAGAATATACCACATTGTCAAGGAAAAATGCAAAAATAGTTGTTAAGACAAGTTTTTTAATCTTACCAGTACCGTTGCCTCAAAAAAAAGGTTTATTATATATGTATATCCACTCTTAGCACTTAAATTTGCGTAAATTTTACGCTAAATTTATGTTTGAAACTAACGAGATTAAAGTAGCTGTAGATGGCATAGTGTTCGGCTACCAACAAAACAAACTTTATGTCTTACTTGTCAAGCAAAAGTTAGGACAAATGAGAGGGAAATGGGTATTGCCAGGTGGATTTGTACGAAAGAATGAATCTTTAAATGAGGCTGTTATCCGTGAATTAAATGAAGAAGCAGGAATAGAAGTAAATTATTTAGAGCAGCTATATACCTTTGGCGATGACATTCACCGAGACCCTCGTTTCAGAGTTATATCCGTGGCCTATTTTGCCTTGGTAAATCCTAATAATTTTGCTTTAGTCCCTCAGAATGATACAGATGCTGAAGAAGCCCAATGGTTTGCCATAGAAAGAATTCCTCAATTAGGCTACGATCACAACGAGATTATCAAAGTAGCTCATCAGCGATTAAAAAACAAACTAGTATATCAACCCATT